>JALWSU010000122.1 GCA_026993485.1 Thiotrichaceae bacterium
GGGCAATCCCTTGTGGTTGCCCAAAGTTGACGAGATTATTTTATGCACGTTCCTTACTATAGCTTTCATTAATCATCTAAATCCTTAAATAGTTCTTCAACATTTTTAAAAACTTTACCACCCTTAGTTTCAATTTCTTTCAATGCTGCCAGAGTAGTTTCATTCAATTGATAATCTGCCGCTGGTTGAAGTTTATCTATTTCTGATTCTTCCAGAAAAATAACATAAACTGATTTAGGTTTATCAACGTTAGATATTGGTTTTTCATCTAACCACTCTAACTGATTACCTTTTAAATTTGCTTTAAATGCTTGTAACATTTTTAATACATCACCTTAAACACGCAACACCATATTAGTCAAAGCATCACGAATTTCGCTAGGACGTTCTCGCTCACCCACCGCCCCCGATACTATATAATCAATTTTTTCTGCAAAAATTTGTTGCACCTCACCCACCGTTCTTGCCGCAGCTTGACCGCTGAGATTGGCACTGGTAGACACCAAAGCACCACCCCACTGCCGACATAATTCAACTGCCTCTGGATGTGCTGTCACACGCACTGCTAATTTACTACTCTGCCCACGTAACCAATATGGCACCTCAGATTGAGCAGGTAATAACCAAGTAACAGCCCCAGGCCATTTTGCAAATACCCGTTTTTCCAGCACTGGCGTTAAAGGCTCTAAAAATGGTTCCAACTGAGCAAAATTCGCAGCAATTAAAATCAAACCTTTTTTCCAACTGCGTTGCTTCAATGCCAATAAACGTAGCACAGCAGTTTCATTCAACGGATCACAGCCAAGTCCATAAACCGCCTCAGTAGGATAAGCAATAATACCCCCAGCCTTTAGAGAATCTATTGCTGGTTTCATAATTTCCAATTATTTATCAAATAATGAGCCAGTAAACGGCAATCCTAAACTTTCTCGAATTTTTTCAATCTCTTGCCTAGTAATTAAATGACCACCACCAGCACCTAAATCTTTACCATTATCAGTCATATTCAATAAAATCATACCTTTTGCCCGACATTGCTTAATATACCATCCCTCAGCATCGCTATGATGAGATACTGATAAAATCCGATAATCAGGTTTGCGTCCCTGTTGCAATAATTGATTTATCCAAATATTTTTATAAGGATAATACGGTTTAGCTTTAGCTGCACTAATATGCTCAATCAATCTTTTTTTGGGTCACAAGAATTACCAATATAGCGGAGTTCATTCGGATGTTTTGGATCAAAGAGTCCATAGATATAACTTGTCATTTTTAATCCTTAGACTTTATTTATTAGCGACGAAATTTACCATTAATCAAAAAATAAACAACCTGTTCCATCACTGTTTTTCTACTCATAATAACAGCATGACTATGAGGCAAAACTATAAAATCAGACATACCATCAACTTTTGCCCGATTTACCGCAACCCTGCCATCATCTTCACCTGGAATTAACCAAGAACCCACAGGAGCGATACTTTTATTACCAGCAATCACACCCAGTTCAAAATCAACCGAACCAAGTTGATTCGGCACACTAGCACTATCTGTACCAAGCTGCTGCCCAACTGGCCCAGTAAGCCACTGATACCAGCGATAAGTTTTTAAACGATCAACTATTTCACTACCTTGATTCGGTGGCCCAAGCATAACTACTCGACCAAGATTTTTAGGACGATTATCTTTAAGATACCAGCGGGTAATAATACCACCGAGAGAATGGGTGACAAAATGCACCTTATTGGCTGCCTTAATTTCCTTTTCCTTTGCTTGGATTTGCTCCGCAATCTTTTTAACTAATATTTCTATGGGAAATTTTCTCGACGGATAATCAATATTTATTACCTTAAATCCATGTTTTAATAAATATCTTTCTAAAGGCTTCATTGAAGAACTCGAACGCAATAAGCCATGTAACAATATAACACAATCATCATTAGCGCGTAGTGATAGGATAGATATAGACATAATAATTAAAGTTAAAATGAAACAATAGGATTGTAGCTTTTACTAGTTCCCAAGCTCCCACTTCAAAGCCATTAAGTTAAGCCTGAAAATCAGACCTCCGAGGTTTTGAAAACCTCGGAGGTCTTTGAAACAAAGTGCCATTTTTAGGCAGAATCATTCCTGCAACCATTTATTAATCTTAACTAAATCTTCTTCACTTAATGAACCAACAGCTTGTTTTAACAATATCGTACTCACCACATAATTATAGCGAACCCTAGAGTAATCACTTTGGGTACGTAATAAATCACGTTGTGCCTTGACAACATCAACAGAGGTTCGTGTACCGACTTCAAAACCCTTTTGTGTTGCTTTTAAAGAAGTTTCACTTGAAATTAAAGCTTGTTTTAACGCTTTAACTCGACTGATATTAGAGAGTAAGCTCCAATAAGCTTTACGAGTTTGTAATTGGGTAATACGACGTTGTTCTTCTAATTTATCAATGGCTTGAATACGGCGAATTTGGGCAATTTTGGTACGAGAACGAATTCCTCCGCCTTCAAAAATTAAATAATTTAATTGTATGCCGATACTATTACTAGTTGTTAAAGTACCAGGAGGATTATTATCACCTCTAAAAACATCGTTGTAACGATGTTGGGCGACTAAATCAATTGTCGGCAAATTAGCCGCACGTTGTTTCTCAATTTCCTGACGAGCGGTTTCAATCGCAAATTGTGTTGCCAATACCTCTGGGTTTTGCTCTAATGCCATTACAGTCCATTGATTAACATCAGCAGGAATAGGAGCGAGTAACGGAGTATTTTCTTTTAAAGTGGCCAAAATTTTATGATAATGCCCAGTGACTTCGCGCAAGGCTTCTAAAGCATTATCAATTTCATTTTGCGCCACAATTTCATCAGAAACGGTTAAATCATAAGCCGCTTTAGCTTCTTCAACATCAGTTATGCTCAACAATCCAACTTCAAAACGTACTAATGCTTCATCTAATTGTTGCTTAAAAGCTTTTTTCGCCGCAACTGTAAATTTTAAATTGTCATTCGCAGCTAAAACATCAAAATAACGACTCGCCAACCGTGCCATTAAAGCTTGTTTAGCACTTTCATAATTAGCTTCAGCTTGTTTAATTTCACTATCAACTTGTTCAAGTGCAATATTCAATTCACGTCGATATAAAGGATAACGGAGAGTTACATCGTAACCAATAGTAGTGTTTTCCCTATCATTGCCAATTAACCAATTTTTGGTTTGCAAATTTTCGCTTGCATTAGCACCCAACTTCACTTCTGGCGATAATGGAGCATTAGCCAGATGCTTTTTTTCTCGAACTGCAATACGTTCTTGATAAGCAATTTTCAATTTGGGATCATTTTGTACAGCTAACTGATAAAGTTCGATCAGAGTTTCCGCTTGAATTGGGCGGAAAGCAGTTAGCACTAAAAAGCTGATTAAATAAATTTTTTTCATAGTTTTACTCCAATAATTAATAGGTTATTTGGAATCCAAAGCTTTAGCTATGGCATTCCCCAAAAAAAAGCGCACAAATCCCGATCTGTTTGCAGACGAATAAAAAAACAATAGAAATAGAAATTGTGCTAAATTTAAATCAAAAAATCAGCAATATAGTATTTCAGATAAAGATTTTGGCCAAAAACCTCCGAGGTTTAAAAAACCTCGGCGGTTTAGCTACGCTTACTTTGTTTAGACTGAAATTATTTTTCTGAAATACTATCTATAGAATTGGCGTGGAGGTTTGAAAGGTTGGGCTGAATGCCCGTCTAAAATAGAGACAAACAAGGTAGATTTCAGCACCAGAGGAGAAAAATGAAAGCTAGGCACTGAAGAAATTAAACCGATGCTGCAATGAACGCAAGAATGACAATCACAAGTTGTTATCAAACAATTATTTTGATTACAAAAATTACAATTACAATTACAATTCAGATTTTGTCGCTCTGATTGCAAAATATAATCTTGAATATATTGGTAATTTTCCGTGTCAACGGCACTAGCCATTTTTGCATATGCAAAGCTACCTTGCCACTGGATAATGCCCTGTGACAAAATCAGCAAAATAATAACTAATTGTCGAACCATATATAAGCCGTAAAACACATATGTTAATATTGAATTTTAAAGGATGTCAAATTTATGATTGATGCCGGCGAGACGATTTGAACGTCCGACCTACTGATTACGCATCAGTTGCTCTACCACCTGAGCTACGCCGGCCTGACTTAACTTAAGCAACCAAAACAGTTTACAATGAATAACAATAATAATCAAACAATTTTTTTCAAGCAGGCAAATAGGTCAATGCCATTAAGTTAAGCCTTTAAATCAGACCTCCGAGGAAAACCATACCTCGGAGGTCGTTGTATCTGTAACCTCCGAGGTATGGTTTTCCTCGGAGGTTTTTCTTAACTGAATGGCATTGGGTAATAGGCATCGCAGCAACTAAATTAGCACTGGAATAAAGTTATTATGAGTTTAACAAATCAACAACGTCGCAAGCTTCGTAGCCTAGCTCATCATTTAAAACCTGTGGTTATGATTGGAGATAAAGGCATTACTGACAATATATTAGCCGAATTAGATCATGCTTTAGAAGCTCATGAACTAATAAAAGTTAGCATTGCTGGCGCAGATAAAGAACAAAGACACACGCTATCTAAAGCACTTTGTCAAAACAGTTCCGCTGAATTAGTCCAAATGATTGGGCGTATCACAGTCTTGTATCGTCCAGCTCAAGAGCCGAAACTTGTGATTACTTAAGATAGCCAAAGTAATCACTCCGCTAACAATACCAAACAAAAATGCCGCTGTCATAAAAACAGGTAATAAATAAAATAAACCTTTATGTTGGATGAATAACCAATAAGCAACCCAAAATTGCGCCATTGTATGTGTCATCGCAGCAGCAACACTATAACCTATCGCGCTACAACCTCGTCCAGGTAATTGGCTGAGTAAAATTAATACAAGGCTGCTTGCCAAAGCTCCACTTAAGCTCAGCATAAAAGTCGGCGATAAAAAAGTTCCCATTAATAAGCTGCCTGCTAAAACACGCAATAAATTAACCCAAATAGCCATTCGCCAACCGAATAATATTAGCGTTACAATTGTTATGACATTAGCTAAGCCAGGTTTTACCCCAGGTAATGGGCTAGGTAGCGCACTTTCGGCAATATGAATCGTAATTGCTAAAGCCGCAAGCCAAGCAATACGGTGATCATCGCGCGTAGTTTCAATCAAATAGCTAGTTTTCAATTTAATCTTATGACTTATAGCGTAAAAGAAATTTTCTATAGTTTACAAGGTGAAGGTTTTCATACCGGGCGACCTGCGGTTTTTTGTCGCTTTACTGGTTGTAATTTATGGTCAGGACGTGAAGAAGATCGTAGTAAAGCCATTTGCAAATTTTGCGATACCGATTTTATCGGAGCAGATGCAGGCAAATTTGAATCGCCACAAGCCTTAGTTCAACAAGTAGCAGCAAATTGGCCATCAACAGAACCACCATTTGTAGTTTGTACTGGCGGAGAACCATTATTACAATTAGATACACCATTAATCAAGGCATTTCATCAAGCGGGATTTGAAATTGCGATAGAAACCAATGGCACATTAGCCGCACCTCCAGATATAGACTGGATTTGTGTCAGTCCCAAAGCTGAAGCCCCTTTAGTTTTAACCAGTGGCGATGAATTAAAATTAGTCTACCCACAAACAAATGCCACACCAGAAATGTTTAAACAGCTTGATTTTAAATATTTTTATTTACAACCAATGGATGGCACAAAACGTCGGATTAATACCCAATCAGCAATTGGTTATTGTTTAGCCCATCCACAATGGCGATTGAGTGTACAAATGCACAAAGGTTTGGGGATTCGATAAGTTTATAATCTGAATTAGAATTTACAAAATCAGAGAAATCACCAAAATCAGAAAAATCACAGTTCAGACAACAAAATATCTGAACTGTGATTAATCTGATTAACTGATGAACTCTGATAAAAAAAACTCACTCAAAATCAGAAAAATCACCAAAATCAGAAAAATCACAGTTCAGACAACAAAATATCTGAACTGTGATTAATCTGATTAACTGATGAACTCTGATAAAAAAAAACTCACTCTCACAAAAATCACAGTTCAGACAAAAAAATCCCAAAATACCCCAAAATTTTGCAGGGTAACCCCCCCTTCCAAGTGCTCAAGCACCAATACACAAGGTTAAGGTGTCCTGATGAGCCGGAAGCCGTGGAACCAGTCGCAAAAAACCGACGGCACGAACGGCACGAACCCGTAACGGCTCGCCGACCGCGTACTCCACGGTCCGTCGTTCCACGAACCGCCGCGCAGGACGAAAAGGCCAGCTTGATTCTTACAGATATTTTCATCACCTTGATACTTATCATGATATTCAGAGCAAGTCCACTCGCAAACATTCCCATGCATATCATACAAACCAAACGCATTAGCTGGAAAACTACCCACATCCGTAGTTTCCTCACGATAAACCCCCTTTGGCGCATCACCATAAGGATAATCACCATTATAATTAACCAAATCAGTAGTAATAGTCTCCCCAAAATAAAACGGCGTAGTTGTACCCGCACGACAAGCATATTCCCACTCAGCCTTAGTAGGCAAACGATAATTTTCCCCGTCAATTTGGACAATTTCTTACAAAATTCCACCGCATCATTCCACGAAACCATTTCAACTGGGCGATTTTCACCTTTAAAATTAGATGGATTATTTCCCATAACTGCCTGCCATTGCGCCTGTGTAACTTGATATTTACCCATATAAAAGGGACTGATTTCTACCTCGTGTTGTTGTTCATCATTATTTCTCTCTTTCTCAGATTCAGGCGAACCCATCATAAAACTGCCACCAGGAATAGATATCATATCCAAAGTTACACCATTAGGTAAATTTTCAGTCTCATATTTAGCCTGTTTTTTAGTACGATTAACTATTTCTCCTTGAGCATTTACAGAAACAACCTCGAACTGGAAGAATTTACCACTTTGACTAGCTATTATTTCTTCCAACCGATTCACCAACTCCACCGCCGAATCTGGACGTTTATCAGGATTAGGAGCAACACAATCACACAATAAATCACGTAAATCCACCACATTTTGCGGCAAAGCATGTGACAAAAACGGACGTGGGCGTTCATTAGTAAACAAACGATAAAAAGTCATTCCAAACGCATAAACATCATTTTTCGCACTCGGTTTTACATAAGCCTCATAACTTTGCTGCTCAGGCGGCGAATAATCCAAAGTTCCACCCAAAATCGCATTACCAAAAAAACTCAAACCACTCCTACTTTGCTGAATCGCTGTTTTCCCCAAAGAACTCGCCACCCGAGATAAACC
>JALWSU010000123.1 GCA_026993485.1 Thiotrichaceae bacterium
TAAGTATAAACCGAACTAGGCTGAAAATATATTGTTATATCGTCAATAACACGCTCTTGTGTGATTGTTCGTGTTGTTACAATGGCTTGTTTTAGATTGTTTCTCTTTAAAAATTCAATTAATCCTTGAAGTTTTCTAGTATCAGAACTTGGAAGATTTGACCATTTAACTTCTACACACCATGACGGTTTTTGAGTAGCAAGATTTACTAAAACAATATCAATTTCACCAGTTTTCCATCTCGCATAATGTAATTTCTCTATACCTTGAGTATGATTCCATTGACTAAATATAGCGGTTTCAGTCAATGTTCCCATAGCATCATGTTCTGCCGTAATTGGACCGAATAAAGCGGCTCTCATAGATGGATTGGTTAAATAAACTTTAAAAGATGTTGCCCTTTTAAACTGTTTAGAATTTATATCAATACGGTTTACTATCTTAATTAGAAATGCAGCTTCTAAATATTCAAGATATTTCTTGATGGTGTTTTTTGAAACACCTGATGATTTTGACAAAGATTCTAAGCTAATTTCATTACCAGTATTGTATGCAATAGTTGTAAATAGCTTATTTAGTTCTTGAATGTCATTAATTCCATACAAACTTGGTAAATCTCTTAACAAGACTTTTTCAATAATATCGCTTTTAATATATCTTGAACTATCATTTTGTAACAAACTTGAAAATACTGCCTCTGGATAGCCACCATAATTTAGATAATTTATAAATTCCTCATTTAGCTTATCTATATTATTAGTTCTAATTGAACCAGTTTTCTCATCTAAAATTATCAGCTCTTCTGATTTTCCAATAAAGCTTATATACTCTGCAAAAGTCAACGGTGGTAACAGAAAATCGGTAAAACGCCCAGTTCCAGATTCACGGCTTTTTAGCTTTAAGGCTGCGGCTGCTGAGCCTGTAGCAATATGTTTATATGATGGATAAGAATCAACTAGGGATTTTAAATGTACTTCCCAATTTGATAAATACTGAATTTCATCAAAAATAATGAAAAGTTCATCATTTCTTTGGTGAGAAAAAAAACCTTTAAAAATATTGACGATTTGTTCTAGGGATAAACCTATGTAAATAGGGGTTTCAAGTGAAATGTATAAAATACTGGTAGGAGAGATACCTTCTTGTAGCAACTTATCTATTGCATGATAAACCATGACAGTTTTACCAACACGCCTAGTTCCCATTAAAACAACTGCTCTATTAATAGAGGATTCTTGGATTAACTTATAAAACGATTTAAAATAAAAGCGTCTCGGATAATCAGCATAGCGTTTTTCGATATTTGAAGTTTCCCACCAAGGATTATCAAAATGTAAACGGACTTCGATTTCCTTTTGAGATATAGATAACATAGTTAGACATTAATAAGATCAATTAATTGATCTTAATTGTAATATATGTAAAGTTAGAGTCAAGTATTTGAGCTGATTTTGTAATTGATGGGATTGCCCCAATGAAGTAACGAAATAAACTGCGATTTCATGTAGGGGTAATTCTTGTAGAAAAAATAGCTTTTTATAAAGCTTGTTATATTTTAGCGTTATGTGGATAATATTTAATTACTATAAACTAAATAACTGATGTTACGCACTCTCGTTCCCACGCTGGAGCGCACTCCTTTATACATAAGTTTTTAAATAATTGATTTAATTGCGTTTAATCCTGAAACGCCTCACAGGGCAACCACAAGGGATTGCCCCTACAAACAGCGATGTAGGGGCAATCCCTTGTGGTTGCCCTTGTGTAGGGGCAATCCCTTGTGGTTGCCC
>JALWSU010000124.1 GCA_026993485.1 Thiotrichaceae bacterium
CCACTACGAATTTTTTGTGTGCCCAATTGAATAGTTTGTATAGGTTGAAACAGCCAGCGAATCGAGAGGTAAAGTAAAGTCAGCATACCCAAAATACTTAATAAACCAATGAAAAGTATTTTTCCTTTAAATAAATTGTTAATAGGTCTGGGCATTAAAAATAAGGTGGTATAATTTTTATGTTTGATTCGGCTAACAAAAAGTTGGTGGTAAAAACCAAAACTTTGTTGGAAGTTGGTATTAGCTTGATTTTTGAAACTTTGAAAACGGATTTTATCTTCATCTATAAATTTGCCGTTGGATGACCAATGTGTATTAGGGCTATTAATAATAATATCTATGTGTAATTTTTCACTTATTTCCTTAGCACGCTCTAAATTTGGCGGAAAACCTATTTCTCTATGTATTTGGTGAATGTAGTTACGAAAATGCGGGCGTATATTATGTTCAAAATAATGTCTTATAAAAGTACCAATAATGATTTGAAATAGAATCAGGAAAACAATTCCACTAATTATAAATAGTAGAATTAGCTTTATTGATAGGGAGGATCGAATTTTAGTTAGAAGTGACATATTATGAATTTTCAGAGGGAATGAAGCGATAACCTGTACCCCAAATAGTTTGAATGCAAGAATCCAGAGGTTGTATTTTTTGACGTAGGCGACTTACTAAAATATCTACTGAACGAGAAAATAATTCGGCATCAATACCACTGAGTGCATTCATTATTTCATCCCGCGTAAAAATTTTATAGGGTGATTCAGCAAATAGAAGTAACAAGGCATATTCTTTGGTGGTTAGTTCTATAGTTTGTTGTTTGATAGTGACTAGGCGTTTGAATTTGTCGATTTTCAAATTAGGAAATTGTAAAATTTCTGGTTTATTGGCGATTTTATCAGATTGTGTTCTTTTGAGTATATTGTGAATACGAGCAACAAGCTCTCGTGGCTCAAAAGGTTTAGATAAATAATCATCAGCACCAAGTTCGAGTCCGATAATACGATCCATTACTTCACCACGAGCTGTCAACATCAAAATGGGAATGTCACTATTTTTGCGGATTGTTCGGCAGACTTCAAAACCATCTATTTCTGGCAACATTATGTCGAGTATAACCAGATCAATGTTGGTGTTTTCTAGGCGTTCTAAACCTGCCTTGGGAGAGATTTCACTGATAAGTGTCAAATCGTAGCGGGAGAAATACTCTGTTAATAATTTTCCTAAGCGTTCATCATCATCAATCAATAGAACTGTGTACATGTTTCATTCATTCCTAAAAAACTGGTAATGAAAACAAATGCCAAAACCTCCAAGATTTTCAAAATCTTGGAGGTATAATTTTCAACAAATTATTTACCAAATACAGCACGATTTGAGAGTTGTTTCAGCATTTGTTTTAATTTCGCACGCTGTTCATTACTCAAACTATCAGTAAATTCCGCGATAGCAGCGATCATCTCTGGGGCATTCTTCTGCATTTGTTCGCCACGGCTTTGTAATAAAGATAAAGCTTGGCTCTGGTTCAGTTTAGGCGCATCTAGTAAAGACAAGAATTGATCACGATATTTCAGTTTCATTGCCCGATGTTGTGCCGCAAACTGTTGTTGAACAGCTTTTAACTTTGCAACTTGAGTTTCATTCAGTTCCAACTGGTTAGTAATATGTTTGAGTATCAACTCAACTCGTTTTTCGGGGTTAAAACTTTGGATACCAAAGCCGAATCTGTTACCAGGACTTGCGATTGCTGTTATGCTTCCTAAAGTGAAAACACTTAAAACCGAAGCTAATAGGAATTTTCTACATTTAGTCATTTTTGTATCTCCGTGTTTAATTGACGGACACATAATACAAAGATGGGCTGTAACAAACTTCTCAAGAGTGTAACAAAATGTAACAAAATGAGGTTTTTAATTAAAACCTTGTAGGTTTGGTTTTAAGGTTTAACACCTGTATAATATATCAAGATAAAATAATTTATCTATAATTTTATTTGATTAGAGTTGTTGCCAAATAATTTGCACCCATTGTCTGAACCTTGATTGTCAAGGATTTCAAGAATTTATAGGATTGGGTTAGAAGCGATTGATTAAACAATCCTTACAATCCTTATAATCCTTTGTAATCAAGGTTCAGACAATGGAAACCGTCAGATTGGTTTTATTTTGCAACACCTATATTTTTATAAGGAAAAATCCAGAATGAAAACACTACAAATCATTTTTGGGCTGGCTATTGTTGCTATAACCAGCATAGTTCAAGCGGAAGGCTTTGTTTTAACCAGTCCTGATATAACAGGGCAATTGTCCAATAAAGAGGTATTTTCTGGCTTTGGTTGTCATGGTGAAAATATATCTCCGACTCTTATTTGGAAAAATGCACCTCAAGGTACCAAAAGTTTTGCTGTAACAATGTATGATCCTGATGCTCCAACTGGGAGCGGTTGGTGGCATTGGTTAATTTTTGATATTCCCAGCAATGTTTATTCATTGCAAAGTAATGCTGGAAAAATTGATAATTCATTGGCTCCAAAAGGGAGTATTCAAAGTATCACTAGTTTTGGCCAATCTGGTTTTGGTGGAGCATGTCCTCCTGTTGGGGATCATCCGCACCGATATATTTTTACAGTTTATGCGCTTAAAGTTAAGAAGTTAGGCGTGCAATCTGATGCTACTCCAGCATTGGTTGGTTTTTTGTTGAACCATAATTTGTTGGCTAAGGCTTCTATTGTTGCTTATTATTCTCGTTCAAAATGATGTTACGCACTCAAATTCCAAAAACATTCTAGCATGGAGTGCAAGGTAAGCTTGCACTCCGATCAATATAGATTTTAAGCTTTTAATCTGGTGCGTAACATAAGTACAGTAATTACAAGGATGAGTTATAAAAGCGGATAGAAATATAAATAAATTATGGCGTTATCCATTTTTATAACTCATCCCTGTAGTTATCAAAAAACCTCAGATTAAACTAAAAAGCCTGATTTCCGAACTCTATTCATGATAAAAAGTATCTATATAGACAATTTTAAAATATTAAATGATTTTAGACTGGATTTTGAGCCAGTGACGGTTTTAATTGGAGAAAATAGCGTTGGCAAATCTACAGTTTTGCAAGCTTTAGAATTACTTTCTTATTTTACACAAGGTAAAAAATATGGAACTATAGATAATTATCTATTAAGTAATGGTTGGGCAGTCAAGGATATAAAATCTACTTTAAGCCGTAAGCAAGTTGTAACTTTTCAATTAGACATTGCAATATCCGATAACTTGTATCAATGGCGTATAGAGTTCAAAATTACAAGCAATAAACTTTCCTTGATTACTGAATCGATAAAAGATAAAACTGGGCATGAGTGGTTATTTAGAAAAAGTGGGAAAGCGAAAATAGTAAATCTGGATGGGAAGCTTATATCTACTATTCCTGATGTTTCTTTTCTAAGTTCAGGATTAAGTTTTTTGGATGAAAATAGTCATCATTTTTCAGAAATGATTGCTCTGAAACAATACTTAAACAATATTTATTTGTTCGACTTTTCTGCTACGGATAAACTTAAATCTCCTGGACGTATTAATGATGAACCAATTATAGGCAAGTTTGGGGAACATCTGACTTCTTTCCTATATCACCAACCTAAAACGGTTTTAGTAGAATTATCCAAAAAATTGGCTGATTACATTCCTTTCATTAAAAAAATTAGAATCAAGAAGAAAGCTTCAGGTGAAGTTGAATTGGATATACAAGAAAGTTTCCATAATCATTTTTTAGATGGTGTATCTATTAGTGATGGAGTGATGCGAATACTAGCAATTATCTCTTTGTCTTTGATTGAAAAACCAGCAAAAACTATAATGATAGAAGAAATTGAAGATGGTATCAATCCTTACTTGATAGAAAAAATTGTAGAAACGCTGAAATCAATTGTCCAATCAGAGGCAAAACAATTTATACTAACTACTCATAATCCATTGATTTTGGATTGGATACCTGTAGAAAGTATTTATTTATTATACAGAAATACAGAAAGTGGACAAGTACAAACCAAACGTTTTTCTGATAGTTCAACTGTCATCAACAATCTTGATTATATGAATCCGGGAGAGATTTGGATAAATTTTGAGAAAGATACTATTGTTGGTACATCTAATTGAAACCAGTATGAAAACATTAAAAATAGGGCTGATTGGAGAGGGAGCTGATGCCTTTAAGAATTTTAGAATGTTGGTTGCTTGGGGATGTAGAAGGCTTTAAAGGTATAGGCTGTTATCCTCAAAAACATAAGTTACCAAAGAAGCCTGAATTTCTTTGGGGAGATATTCACAAGCCAGAAAGTAAGTATCCCAAACATTATCTAAAGCGTATTTTAAAAAATTGTTTTAAAGAAAGTAATACTGAGGTTTTTAAAGATATTGTTCGTCATAACAACATTGATAATCTCCGAAAAAACTGCCCAAATAGCTTTGAACGATTTTATCAAGACACTGAGAAATTAAAAAAACTTTATAAATAATTCCTGTAGTTATCAAAAAAACCTCAGATGAAACTAAAAAGCCTTATGCTTTATTACATACAATCCGTATTCTAAAAAAAGAAACTCAGCCGCAATAGTTCTCCATCTTCTTGGTAAAGAAATCTATCTTCCATTGCTTTACGAATCATGGGAACTCCTCGCCCTAAGCCATCAATAAATTTCATGTTATCAAGATATTTTAATAAAAACGTATTTCTAGGTGCTGAATTGCCTGTTAAAATTTTTTCTAAGTTTAATGTATTTGGAAGTCTCCCTGGTGAGGTAATTTCTAATCTATCACGAAATAAATAAACAGTAATTCTACGGTTAGTAATGGAATAGTCTCTATGGCAAACAGCATTTACCAATGCTTCACGTATCACCTTTTCTGGAACTAAGATATTTTCTTGTCTTTGTAAGCCAGATAAAGTAGATGAACGAGGTAAAAACAGTCGAATTTTAGCCGTTGTTTGACGAATTAATTCTGGTAATGTACCCGTTATTTCTTGTTTATCTAACAATTCTTCTGTTAAATCAACTCCATTAAAAACAGCAAAGGTAATAGCACTTTGCCAAAGTCGTTTTTGAGGTTCAATGCCAAAAATTAATAATCCACCAACAGTAACTACTAGCTCCTCACAGCTACTTTCTGTGGTTTTTGTCATAATATCTGCATTTCGTAATAATCTAAGACGCTCAGGCTCTTCTAGCTGTTGATAATTGATACCATAATAATCTTGCCAATATTGATTTAATTTCCTTTCATCTAAATCCAAGAGTGTGGTATTTTCTAGTGGTGCAATATCATAATGAACTAAGCCAGCTTGTAATTCTAATAAGTATTTGGTTTTATCTTGATTTGATTTAATCTTAATTTCTCCTGATTTACTTGATAAAAGAGTATGGATTATAATTATATTGTTTAACAATAAATATAGGATTTATGCCTTGATTTTAATTAGAGGTCAATCTTACGGTTTCCATTGTCTGAACCTTGATTACAAAGGATTATAAGGATTGTAAGGATTGTTTAACGAATCAGTTTTAACCACCATCCTGTAAATCCTTTAAATCCTTTAAAATCAAGGTTCAGACAATGGGTGCAAATTATTTGGCAACAATTTTATTATATCAAAAAAAGCTAAAATGGAACTACTAAAAAAACCAATTCACCTGCTCTACGCTCCCACGAGTTTCTGCAATATGAGTTGTCAATATTGCTACTTAGGCAAATTAACCGAACAGCCAATAGACAATAACAAAGTCATTAATACACTCAAAATCACTTTAGAGAAGTTTTTAAAACACGGTTATTTGCCATTTAATCTCTCATTTCACGGTGGCGAAGTTACCACCCTACCTAGTCACACTTTAGAAGCCTTATTTATTATTGCTAAAAAACATTATGCCCAATATGCTAAACAAATCAATCAATTAGGCTTAAAAGTCAATCCATTGCATATCAAAACCAATTTATTGAATTTTCAAAAACATGAACAATTGTTTAAAAAATATCAAGTTTCTATTAGCGGCAGTGTCGATTTACCTTTGCAACTTCATGAAAAATCTAGATTAGATAAAAATGGTAATAGCACTTTAAAACGCATTCTAGCTAATCTCAAACGCTTAGCCCATTATCCTTATAATAAGAAAATTTCTTGTGTAGTAACTCGTCAGCATTTCCAAGCCATAGATGCTTTTATTGCTGATATAAAATATATTTATAATGATATAGGCTTAGATATGAGCCGATTTAATATCATGTTTGGCTTTGATTCTGATAACAATTTGGAAAAATTTAAGCATAAAATCGCTGGAACTGAAATGTTATCTCTTGACGAACAGCTTCAGTTTTATCAGAAAATTAAAGCTGCCTTTCTTGGAACTAGCCTAGAAACTGGCTTAAAAACCGAATGGTTTAAAGAATTTACCCCAGAATTTTGCTGTTCAGCGGTGAACTGTGGCAATAAATTTTTTCTCTTGCAAAGCAATGGAGATGTCTATTCCTGCCCCAGAGGGCAATCTTCAACCAAATATCGTTATGGAAATGTCTTTCAAGATGAAATTGAAACCATTATTGCAAATGGTTGGAAAGTAATTGAACGCAACGAAAATCGCTTAGAATTAGATGATGAATGTTTACAATGTGCTTATATTAATTATTGCAATGCTGGTTGTACCTTTGTTAGAGAAGCTGCTAATTTGGGCAAAAGTTATACCTGTAAATTGCAAAAAGCACTTTATCAAGATAACCCCGAAAAATACCCACCACTTACTGAGACTCAACGCAATATTTATCTTAAACAATTTTTATTATATAATAATCTCAAAAAGCTTAAAGAAACCTATCCAGCTAAACAATCTTTTATAACTAACGAATTATATCAAGCTGAAAATAGCTTAAGTTCCTTAATCGCATCAGATGAAATTTTGCAACAATTATATAGTTCCGAATTATTCTACCTCAATATAAATGGCACTATTTATTTTCTCAAATCTCCAATTTTAAAAACCGAAAACGACATAGAATTACTAGACAATCAAAGTAAGATTATTTTAGGAGTCAGAGCTGATATTTTTGCGCTTGCCAGTTCGTATGAAGTAAATAATTATATTCATATCATGCTATTAAGAAACACTACAGTTATTTATGGAGATGAAAACCGCAAAAAGCAGGAACATATTTTTGACTATTCCCTGTATAAAAATGCCTTAATTGCTCAATCAGAACTGCTAAATGGATATTACACTCTTGATATTTCGGCTATAATTAAATTACATGCAAATCTATATTTGCCAGAAGTACGCAATAATTTATTATTTACCACCAAATCGCTGCGAGAATATCAC
>JALWSU010000125.1:0-824 GCA_026993485.1 Thiotrichaceae bacterium
AACCTGGCAGGTTTGGTTTAACTATGACACTTGGTTTTCCGCAAAAAACCTGCCAGGTTTTTAAAACCTGGCAGGTTTGGTTTAACTATGACACTTGGTTTTCCGCAAAAAACCTGCCAGGTTTTTAAAACCTGGCAGGTTTGGTTTAACTATGACACTTGGTTTTCCGCAAAAAACCTGCCAGGTTTTTAAAACCTGGCAGGTTTGGTTTAACTATGACACTTGGTGTTTATTTTCTCGTTCCCACGCTGGATCACACTCCTTTATACATAAGGGCAACCGATTGCCCCTACAGTAAATCATTGTTTGTAGGGGCAATCCCTTGTGGTTGCCCTGTGAGGCTAATCGTTAAACTAAAATTATATTATAGACTTAATTTTTCAATGAATTTTATGTTAGGCTATTACTTGTCGCTAATATAAGAACAATTATAATTAACTGATTGTTTATAATAAAGATTATACATTATGGAACATAATAGCAAATCCAATATTTTGATTCAAACGCTTTTATTCGGCAGCTTCAGTATTCTGCTTTATTTTTTACTCTACTACTTTGAAAAACCGATTTTGGAGTTATCCAAACAGGGCGGTTGGTATTTTCTCATACCCATCAGCATGGCATTCGTTTTTTCAATAGTCCATCAAGCTTTCACAGCTCATTTTTGGGACTTGTTAGGTGTTAAGGCAAAAAGCGTAAAAAAATGAACATTGCAAAAAAGAAATTAATGACAAACCGATTGTCGAAGCTATTTCTCATCGCTTCTTTTCTACTCTTGCTCCCCCTATTTGGGAATCTACAAGCGGGAGAGCTAACATTTAATC
>JALWSU010000125.1:834-7327 GCA_026993485.1 Thiotrichaceae bacterium
CATTTAATCAACTACCAGAAAAAATTGAAACTCTTGACGAGATACCACTCACAATCTCTGGTGCTGAAGGCGAAATCGTTTGGCAAGTCTTAAAGGGTGAAATTCGCGGAACTGGCGCATCAGTAACTTATATTGCCCCGATAATACCTGAAAACGAAATCATTACAGTTAAAGATGCAAATAACAATGTCGGAACTTTGAAATTTGAAGTCGGTGGATTTTTGACTCTCCAACTAGAAAATATCCTGTTTCTTCTAATTGTTGGCTTTATCAGCGGATTAATCAGTGGCTTTATTGGCAGCTCTGGCGGTGCATTTATCTTAACACCAGCGATGATGAGCATGGGTGTACCTGCAATTATGGCAGTAGCTAGTAATATGTGCCATAAGTTTCCCACAGCCTTATTTGCCTCAATGAAGCGAGCAAAATATGGGCAAGTAGATGTCAAACTTGGCATAATCATGGCTATTTCAGCAGAAGCGGGGGTACTTTATGGTGCCAGCATACAAACTGAGATAAAACAAGCATTTGGAGATGTAGGTTCCAATTTGTATGTATCCTTAGTATTTGTCATCATACTCGCTATTGTGGGAGGCTACGTTTTACGCGATGCGATTAAAATCTATAAATCAGGCAGTACTGATGTAGAACATAAAATCACTAAAATAGCCCAATGGGTACAATCCATCAATATTCCAGGTACAATGATATACTTCCCCAGTATAGGCACAAAAATATCGGTACTATTTACCATTCCGCTTGGTTTTGCCACAGGTATGCTAGCAGCTACTATTGCAGTTGGAGGATTTATTGGCGTACCAGCGATGATGTATATCTTAGGAGTACCCGGTATTATGGCATCTGGAACCGAATTAATCATCGCCTTTGTGATGGGAATGGGGGGAACTATTCAATATGCCTTAGACGGTTTGGTTGATATTCGTTTAGCCATGATTCTCCTAGCAGGCTCACTTTTTGGAGTGCAATTAGGCATGATTGGAACAACCTATGTCAAAGATTTCGTAATAAAAATAGTCATGGGTATCATTATGATATTGGTTTGGTTCAGTCAAGGACTAAAAGTGCCTATTTATTTAGCCGAAATGGGAAAAATCGAGCCATTGAGTGAAAACACCATTGCTATCTTAGATTACAGCAGTTTTGCAATCTTAGTATTAGCTTTGACAACTGGGGCAGTTATTATTTTATACGCACTGTTATCAGGATACCGAAAAGATGCCAAAGCACAAAGGTTATTAGAAGAAGAGGAAGCACTTCAGATAAAAGAAAAAGAAGTCTTTCCAACATCAGTAAGTGGAGCTCAATTGTCACCTATAGGACGTTTTGAAAGGATTTTAGCAGTTACAGATGGCTCAGAAGCAAGCAAAGGTTCAACACGCGAAGCAATCCGATTGGCACAACGCACCGACGGTAATTTATTCTTGATGTCAGTATTGATGACTAACCCTATACATGAATCAATGGGTAAACAATTGATTGAACAAGAAAATACTGATGCAATCACATATTTAGACGCTCTAACAGCAGAAGCTAATGAAGCCGGGATTTCCTCTGAATTCATAGTACGTCACGGTATAGAAATTCCCCAAGAAATTGTCGATGAAGCTGAAAAGCATCAGGTAGATATTATTGTCATGGGACGCCGAGGCTTGACTGGTTTGAAGCGATTAATCATGGGCAGTAATACGGCGAAAGTGATTGGCTATGCCCATTGTAGTGTTTTAGTTGTACCAAAAGATGCGAAAATTGAAGGCAAGAAAATCTTATTATCTGTTGATGGTTCCCGTTATAGTGATACAGCAGCCACTGCGGCAATGAGGATTGCCAAAATTCTTCAAGCAGAAGTCCTTGTAATTTCAGTAGTATATAGTGATTATCAGGAAAAACGGCATCACGAAGCCGTAGAAAATGTCAAACGAGTCGAAGCCTTTATGACTAAAGAAGATATCAACGTATCAGGAAAAATTCTCAGTGGCAAACCAGATGAAGCAATCCTAGAAGAAGCGAAATCTAAAGGCGTTGATTTAATTGTTGTTGGAAGTCATGGACGTATAGGATTAGATCGTCTCTTAATGGGTAGTGTTTCTGATCGTGTCATTAGTTATTCTGAGTGTGCGGTTTTGGTGGTTAAGACCGCTTAAAACACGATAAATAAGGGCAACCGCCCCTACAAAACAGAAGGTAGGGGCAATCATCCGGTTGCCCTTTGGAGCTTGGGAACGATAAACAATTATTTCAATTCCCCCGAAAACAGATAAGCAAAATCAATAATGGGAATAGCAACCCCATCACGCAAAAAACAAGACAAAGTTAAAGGTTCCCAATATTTTTTATCTTCAGGCAAATCACAAGCATCATCATCACTCACCTCAATACGCTGCGGCAGTTTTGATAAATACAAACAACCATAATTGACTGGTTCGTTTGGATCAGTTTGATAAACAGCAACTCCAACGAAATTACCAGTTGCTATAAAAGGTTTGTGTTTATCTAGCAATAAAGTTGCCATATTGAAGACTGGCAAGATTCTCTTCTGGAAAATTAATACTTCGCTACAGTATTGTGGTGTACAAGGTACATTAAATAACTTTGGGTAGAAAAGCACTTGCCACATTGCATGATAAGCTACCGCAGCTTGTAAACCATTACCAAAATCTAATAACCATGCTCGATCCTTTGTTGTCATTTCATCAATCATTTTTGGTAAAACGTTCCAATTGCAAATTTAAATACTTTATTAAAGCCTCACCATTAGAAACTATCGCTATTGTATCCTTATAAAATACTAATTGCTTAAGAGGTGAATTTGGAATTATCATTGATCTGGGTACATCTTGCATATTGAGAGGCTGGCGTTTTGTATTAATATTTTCCACATAATCACAAGTAATCCCCACTGGTTGGGGATCAGCTTTCAATAAAATAAAATATTCACTGCTCTTTGGAATTTCTGATAATAAAGACAAATCATTAGCCAAACAAAATACTGGCGATTCTAATCCATGTTTCAAAAACCAACCTACCTCACCCTGAGGTGATGGTACTTTTTGAACATCTGCAATGACTTCTACCAAGACAATATCATCTTGAGGAATAAACAAATACATACCTTCAATCAACAATAAAATATACAGATGTGGATTCTCAATTTGGCTCATTATTGTTTCCTAACAGCATTCTCAATTAATTCCAACAGCTCACTATCCTGATAAGGCTTAGTTAAATAATGACTAACTCCCGCCTCCCTAGCCATATCACGGTGTTTCTTCGTTGTACGCGAAGTAATCATAAAAATAGGCATATTCTGCAAGCTTTGAGAATGACGCACATAAGATGTGAGTTCCAAACCATTCATACGTGGCATTTCCATATCTACTAACATAACATCTGGACGTTTTTCATTAAGTAGATCAACAGCTTCTTGACCATCTTTTGCAAGTAAGGTTTCATAACCTTCTTCTTCAACTAATAATGATAAAGACTTTCTTACACTTAAAGAATCGTCAACGATCATAACACAAGGTACATCATAAGAACTACCTATATCATCACCAACTGGTGATAAACCTTGATGAGACGAGATAACCGACTGCATAGGCGAGCGTAATAAATCTGGTATATCTAATAAAATAACTACACTTCCATCACCCAAAATAGAAGCTCCCGCAACCCCATGAACATTACGAACATATTGACCCATCGTCTTCATAACCAGATCATGGGTATCTACAAGTTCATCTACAACAACAGCAGTTACCCCTGTTTCCTCACGTACCAAAAGGATCGGACTGGCTGTATCTTTATCAATAGGTGCTCGTTCTCCAGGTAGATTTAACAAATCAGCCAAAGATTTGATTGCATACATATTTTTATTGAGTTTAAAAGAAATCTCCTCACCAAAATGGCTAATTTCACCCATACCAGCTGCTAAAGCCAGTTCTAAAGTATTCGTAGGAATACCAAACAGATGATTAGCAACTTTCACCAATAAAACATGTACTGTTACCAAAGACATAGGTAACTTAATCAAAAACGTTGTTCCCTTACCTGTTTCTGAAGTTAAATCAAGCGTTCCTTTCATATTTTTAATATTGGTATGTACCACATCCATACCAATACCACGCCCGGATACTTGTGTAACACCTGATTTAGTTGAAAACCCAGAAAGTAAAATTAAACGAGCCAGCTCAGTTTCAGTTAATTCTTGTTTTTCCGTAATAACTCCACGTTCTATAGCAGTAGCACGAATACGCTCATAGTTCAATCCTTGCCCATCATCCTCACACTTAACAACAATATTATTCCCTTCAGTGTAAAAACTTACCTTGATAGTCCCAGTTTCAGGTTTATTTAAAGTTTTACGTTTTTCAGGTGTTTCTAGGCCATGATCAATAGAATTACGCAAAATATGGAGCATAGGATCAGCCAAATTATTCAACACGTCACTATCAATCAAAATATCCTGACCATCAACTACCAATTGGGCCTTTTTGCCCGTTGACCTAGCTGTTTGTCGAACAATACGTTCCAGCTTAGAAACAATTGTTTTCACTGGCACCATGCGCGTTTTCATAATATTGGTTTCAAACTCTTTATTTAGACGCTCTTGGTGAATAAACATTTCTTCCAAGCTGTGAAGATCTTCTTGTATCAACAAACTCAACTCACGATTATCATCAACTGACTCAATAAAACTGTGCGAAATGCTATGTAATTCATTATATTCTTGAAACTCTAAAGAATCTAAGTCAGTTTTATGAGTCGTCGTAGGATTCTCTATACCAGTCACACCACGTACATCAACAATCTTTTCTAATTCAAGTGTTCTATGCCTCATAATGAGATTTTGCTTGCTCAATGTACGTGCCTTATTCATGAGATGTTTTAATTTTTCTTGAATTTGCACCACTGAAATTGATAGCTCACCAACTAGACGTATCAATTCATCAATAGAAGTAGTTGGGACTTTCAAAACTGCTCCCGTTGTTCCAGAAGATGATGCCGCAGGTGCTTTTTTTGCAGCCGTTTTTGGTTTGGTTTCACTAGGAGTGGGAGTGGGTTTGGTTTCAGACTTTCCATCTACTACAGTACTAGCAGTACTTGGTGGAGACTTAGGTGGAGGTGCATCCAGATTACCAGTATCAATACGATTAGCCCAATCCAACACCATTTGTAAAACTGGCAAGGCTTCTGGAACTTCTGTTTCTCCTTCAACTAAGGCATCAACCATGAGAGCTAAACAATCAGCAGCCTCCACCATCATATCTGTCAAAGCCTTGGGAGGAACAATTTGATTCTCAGCTAGATATTCTAAAGTATCTTCAAGCGGGTGAGCAATATTAGCTATAGCTGTTATACCGATAGTATTCGACGAGCCTTTTAAGGTATGCGCTATACGTTGAGCTTCAGCAATTTTCGCAGGATCAGGGTTCTGAATAATTTCATTAATAATATCAATAAAATTAGCTGAATTTTCTTGAGCATCTTGTAAATATGCTTCCCATAGTTCCGGATTAATATCTTCTGGAACTATCATTAAAACATCTTCAGGCTTAGCTATTGTTTGACGGCTAGGGGTTGGCTCCTCCTTTTCTTCTTCCGCTAGGATTGAACCTGCAACTAATTGATTCAATAAAGCATGAGCTTCCTTATCCGGCAAGGAATCCGCCCATTCTGATTTCTGCAAATGATGCAGGAGCGGAATCACAGTATCCTTATTAGGAGAGCGTAAATAAGCTAAGACTAAATCAAGCCAAGTTTCTAATACTGGCTTAGCTTTTAATCTTGCATCAGTATTTGCCGCACTTAGAGCTGTAACATTTGATATAACAAAAGCACAAATAGTTTGCAAGCCTTCCAAACCCAACATTTCAGCCACACTAGCTAAGCGTTGTACTTGATCAATATAATTTTCTGACGCTTCAGTAAGTGCAGCTTCCCCATTAGCAAGTGTACTGAATTGATTTAGTGCTGTTGCCAAAGTCTCTTTACTGGACTCTAGCTCACTACAAAGCATTTCAACCATTTCAGTATTGCCCAAGGAAATTTCATCCTCATCACTCACATCACTAGCAGCTATTGGTTGCATCGTCGTCTGAGTACTTATTGACTCTTCAATAACTGTTGGCGGTTCGGTTGTTGGTGGCGTTTCCGATTCAGTTTTCTTCAGTAACCGATTCAATAAATCATCAGCATTTTCTAAAGGCACCGGCCAAGCAGATTCTTGTAAAAAACTTACTAAACGCGGAGCTGCTACTTGAGGGTTTTGTAAATACTCTAAAACTAAACTAGGCCATTGTTCAAAAACCCCTTTTGCGGCCACTTTTTGACTTTTATCCTGAAGAATAAAAGCCATCCAATTGTCATTAACAAAAGTACATACCTGTTGTACACCTGACAAGCCGGCCATTTCAGCAGTATCCCAAATGTCCTGTACTTGACTAGTATAATTTTCACTTTTTTCTAATAAAAC
>JALWSU010000126.1 GCA_026993485.1 Thiotrichaceae bacterium
CGCCTTTTCTGCGGTGCCACCAATACCAATACCTAAAATTCCAGGAGGACACCAACCCGCACCCATTATAGGCACAGTCCTCAGCACCCAATCAACAATATTATCACTTGGATTCAAAATCACAAACTTAGATTTATTCTCCGATCCACCCCCCTTAGCTGCGACTGTAATTTCAACAGTATCACCAGGAACAACTTCTGTATGTATAACGGCTGGGGTATTATCTTTAGTATTAATACGCTGTCCAGCAGGATCACTAAGCACTGAGGCTCGCAACACATTATCAGGATTGGTATAAGCACGCCGCACGCCTTCATTTACCATATCAAAGATACTTTGTTGCGTCTCCCAACGCACATTCATACCAATTTTTAAAAACACAACAGCGATTCCAGTATCTTGACAAATAGGGCGATGCCCCTCAGCACTCATGCGTGAATTAACTAAAATTTGTGCCATTGCATCTTTAGCTGCTGGAGATTTTTCACGCTGATAAGCTTTAGCTAAAGCTTTAATAAAATCAAGTGGATGATAATAAGAAATAAATTGAAAAGCATCAGCAATACTTTGGATAAAATCCTGCTCACGAATAATCGTCATAATATTTGCTCTTATTTCAATAATCACTAAATAATCAATCAGTTATTGATAACATCAAGCATAATAGCTCGAAATTATGATAAAGTGATATATTGCGTATCTGACAGTATTGGGGGGGATATAGAAAATACGCGCCCGACAGGATTTGAACCTGTGACCTTTGGCTTCGGAGGCCAACACTCTATCCGGGCTGAGCTACGGGCGCATTTAAATGAAATGAAAACCTATAATACCCGATTGACAAAAATTAGTATAGCTTTTTTTTTCGGATACATCGTGTGATAATATAACTTGTTTTCAAACTTATTTAATCCATAAAGAATCTAAATTCACTTCAAGAGGAAATTAAAGTGAGTCAACAAAATGTACATAATGTCGGCAAGGGCATTGTTGTAGGCGGTATTGCTGTCGTCATATTTCTGTTTGTAATTTTCATAGCTGGTTTATTTGGTCCTAATAATGCTCAAGAATCAAAAGACCTGCGTACTGAACGAATCAAACCAATAGGGCAGGTTAATCTTGTTGAAGAGAAAGGCGTGGTAGCACAAACCTCAGTTCAAAAGCCAGTTGTAAAGAAAACTGGACCAGCGAAATCAGGTAAAGAGGTTTATAACACTACCTGTATGGCTTGTCATGCCACAGGTATTGCAGGTGCGCCTAAGTATGGTAATAAAGAACTGTGGGCACCGAGAATTGCTAAAGGCGAAGCTACCCTTATTCAACATGCCCTTAATGGATTCAATGCTATGCCTCCAAGAGGAGGTAATTCTGCTCTAAGTGATGCAGAAGTCAAAGCAGCAGTACACTACATACTACAAGCAGTTGGTGGCAGTTCTGCGGAGCCAGCCACACCAGCAGCTACACCAGCAGCCACAGCTCCAAGCAAATCTGGCCAAGAAATTTATAAAAGTGTATGTAGTGCCTGTCATGCAATTGGTCTTGTAGGATCACCGAAATTTGGCGACAAAGATATGTGGGCACCTAGAATTGCTAAAGGCAAAGCTACCCTGATCCAACATGCCCTCAATGGTTTTAATGCTATGCCACCACGAGGCGGTAATCCTAATCTCAGCGACACCGAAGTCAAAGCAGCTATAGATTATATGCTAGGAGCAGTTAGCAGCGACAAACCAGCTAAACCAGCAAAAACAACACCTACTGCACCAGTCGCAACCAGTCCAGCCCCATCAAACAACCTGGATTTAGCAAAAGGTGAGCAAGTTTACAAACAAACTTGCCAAGTTTGTCATACAATGGGCATTGCTGGCGCACCAAAATTTGGAGATAAAACCGCTTGGCAATCGCGTGTTACCCAAAAAATGGAAACTTTATTTAGTCATGCCTTAAACGGCTTCAAAGGCAATAGTGGCGTTATGCCACCAAAAGGTGGAGCTACATATTTGTCAGATGCTGATGTCAAAGCGGCTGTAGCTTATATGGTTTCTAAAGTGAAATAATAGTTCTCAATAACTTCAGGTATCAGACCTGATATAGTATTTCAGATAAAGATTTTGGCCAAAAACCTCCGAGGTTTTGAAAACCTCGGAGGTTTAGCTACGCTGACTTCGTTTAGACTGAAATTATTTTTCTGAAATACTATAGGTTTTAAAAACCTGTTAGGTCTAGTATCAAACAGAAAAAAACGCATGGACATTAACCCCTATCTAAAATTAATGATCAAAGAAGATGCCTCAGACATCTTTTTTACGGTAGGCACAACAATACGTTTGAAAATATCAGGACAAATAATTGCTGTTGGTAAAACAATAATTACTGCCGAAATGACTGAGGCAATAGCCAACAACATAATGAATGAAGAACAAAGAGCGGTTTTTGAAAAAGAACTTGAAATTGACTTTGCGATTTCCGTATTTGATGGCCAAGCACGTTTTAGGGTAAATGCCTTTAGGCAACAAGGGCTTATATCCTTTGTCATGCGTTTGGTTAAAGGTAAAGTACCCACCATAAAGGAGTTAAAATTACCACCTATACTTTCGAAATTAATTTTAGAAAAACGAGGACTACTCTTAATGGTTGGGGCAACCAATTCCGGAAAATCTACAACCCTCGCCGCCATGATTAACCATCGTAATGAGCAACAAGCTGGGCATATTTTAACAATCGAAGATCCAATAGAATTCATCCACCCACCGAAAAAATCCTTAGTTAATCAAAGAGAACTTAGTGTTGATACCCACTCATACTTGCGTGCATTAAAAAGTGCTTTACGCGAATCCCCTGATGTGATTTTAGTTGGGGAAATTCGTGATCAAGAAACTATGTCAGCCGCCATAGAATTATCAAATACAGGACACCTAGCAATTTCTACTCTTCATGCGAATAACGCCAACCAAGCCCTACAACGTATTATTAATTTATTCCCAATCAGTCAACATAAACAACTATTTATGGACTTATCTTTAAATCTGGTTGGTTTATTATCACAACGCCTAGTTATGAGTGTAGATGGCAAACGAGCAGCCGCAGTAGAAGTAATGATTAATACCCCGTTTATTTCGGAACTTATTTTGAAGGGCAAACTCGACGAAATTAAAGATGCGATGGAAGGTAGTGGTGCAGAAGGTATGCAAACATTTGATATGGCATTATATAACCTCTATAGAGAAGGGAGAATTACCTTAGAAGAAGCCTTAAATAATGCCGATTCACGAACTAACTTACAACAAAAAATTACTTTTGGGTAGATTTTTGAGTTAATTGTTTTGGTTTGTGTTTAGATTTATTAAATGGGAGTGGGAGGGTGGCATCCTAATTGCCATATTATGCAATTTTCTTGCTTTGAACCACAGTGGTTCAGGTGGGAACATCAGAGAGATGTATCAGGCTTACCACTACAAGGTGGCTTAGCTCAACAACAGCTACTACACTCCGTTCCTCAATAGATAAATTAGGTTCAAAAGTCTACGAATTACATAATACAAGACAGGATGCCAAAATCAAATCAAAATACAGCCTTTCCTTTATTGGAACAACAAGATTTTAAATAATCTTTGAGAGGAAATCAAGTTTAATTATTCAACTCTGACAAAGCCACCCCTATCTTTTCTTGTAAGCGTACCAGTTCAGCATTGATTGCCTGCTCATCTTTTTCATTTTTTTGTTTATATTGTAAATATTCATGAATAATATTTAAAGCACTGATAACCACTATACGTTCAGTACTAACAACTTTACCACTGCCGCGGACTTCCTTAAGTTTCTCATTGAGATACTGCGCGGAAGCCATCAAGGTTTGCCGTTCCTCTTCTGGACACGCAACCACATAATCCTTATCAAGAATATGTAAATTAACTGGCACAGATTTACCTGAACTCATGTGTTTGCTTCCATAGATTTTAGCCGTGTAATCATGGCTTCGATACGTGTACGTGCGAGCGTATGTTTTTCCAGCAAAGCACTATGTTTAGACATTAAATTCGCTTCTTGATTACGCAAATATTCATTCTCATCAGCCAAGTTTTTGCAAGTTTCGATCAGTGCATCAATCTTGGCTTCAAGTAATTGTAACTCAGAATTTTCCATTATATCGAAATTTGGCTAATCTTACTGAAGTAATTTATTTTAAATTAGGACTGACGCATTGACAAACTATTTTTTTTCTTTTTTTTCTTGGAGTCCAAACGAAGTAAGCGTAGCTAAAGCTTTGGACTCCAAGTCAGAACCAAATTGTAATAGTTTGTTTTTATTACAAAAAAATCAAAATCTCTGCTGTCAGTGCGTAAGTCCTATAAATAATGTTATTGCCTATTTGGATGACTATTCACTTGCATCTTCATCATCATTCTCATCGAGATCATCATTTTCATCATCATTTTCATCGAGATCATCATTTTCGTCATCGTCTTCAAATAAATCATCCTCATCTTCATCTGGCGGATTACCATCATAAACTAAATATTCACGTCTAGCCAAGTAGGCATCACGAATATAGGTATATTTATCTAAAGCCGCAGTATCAAGTACTTTTTCGGCTCCCAATAAATCCGAACGCTCATCAACAGTTTTAGCCGCATAAGGAGCGACAGCCTGTGCTCCACTCTCGGCCCCAGTAGCATAATAATAAAGCGGATCTAAAAAAGTATCAGTCGCTAATCCAAAAGCATCACGGGCCGAACTCGGTCCAAACAATGGCAAAACTAGATAAGGTCCATTACCAAGCCCCCAATAGCCTAAAGTTTGACCAAAATCTTCATTGTGTTTTTGAAAACCGACTTTACTAGCTACATCAAAAAAGCCCAATAAACCCACCGTAGAATTGAGTAAAAACCTACCCGTATCTGAACTCGCCTGGAGAAATTTAAATTGTAACAAATCATTAGCAATAACAATAATATCATCAAGATTACTGAAAAAATTAGTCACACCTTGATTAACTGGTTCTGGCATAATAGCTTTATAGCCTTTCGCCACAGGTTTTAATACAACTTTATCAAGCCCTTCATTAAAGGCAAAAATATGACGATTAAAGCTTTCAAAAGGGTCTTGTGCCGTGCTACCACTAGAGGTAGTAGCACAACCAGAAACCGTACTCCAAAAAAATAAGAATAGCCATAATACAGTATTGAAAACGATTTTTTGCATAGCTAATTCCACCAAATTTTTAATTAAATTAAGAGTTCATTTATAGTGACATGATACATCAGCAATGCCCAAAAATCCAACTTAAAATAAAAAATTAGGACTTACGCATTGACAATTGAGTTTTTATAGTTTTTTAATAAAAACAAATTGTTAAAATTTATAAATGACTTGGAGTCCAAAGCTTTAACTTTGGACCTTCCAAAGCTAAAGCTTTGGACTCCAAGAAGAAAATAAAAAAATTAGTTTGTCAATGCGTAAGTCCTAAAAATATCTAACTAGGTGATTTCAAATATTCCTGCAATTGTTTAGTGAAGATCTTGATTTAATGACATATTATATATATAAAATAATATATCATAATCTATCTAGGTATTATAAAAATGAATAAACGAATCTTAATCTATTTTTTGGTGTTGATTTTTCTAAGTGCTTGTGAATCCACGCCGACGAAAAACCAAACTGAATTAATGAATTTGAATTTTGTAGACATAGAAAGTTTTGATCAAAATCTTTCAGAGTCGATGTCTGCTGACTTAAATACCATTCAGGTAAAAATGATAGGTCCTGTATCAATTAACCAGATACCAGAACGTTTAGGCAAATGGTTGAGTGTTGTTCGTGATAAAAATGGTCGTGTGATTTTAACTAAAACTAGGACTGCTCAAAAGAGTAGTAATGATAATAATGAGGTGGAGACGAGTAAATTGCCTATTGTCCTGATTCTAGGTGCTTTACCATCAACTTATAAGTTTTTGAAGCAAGAAAGTATTTATGGTGTCGCTGCAAATTATAATGTTAAGATTTTTTATAATCCTGAGAGCGGTATAATAGAAAAGCTAATTTTTCAGAAAAAAGCTGAATAAATAATCTAGCCTCGCCGCCGCTTGAGCTGCGAGGCTGTCCGAACTATTTATTTTCAGTTAGTCTTCACCTCTACCCGCCGATTAAGTGCATCAATTTCTTCTTGTGTATAAGCTGCTGGATTATCCAATTTTAAAGGCTCTCTTTCACCTCTACCTATAGTTTTAATTCTAATCCTAATACCAGCTCGGCGTAAATAACGTTTTAAAGCCTTGGCACGTCTCTTTGAAATTCTGTCATTAAGCCACATCGGGCCTTTTGAATCAGTATGTCCAATTAAAGTAATTTTTTTGAAACCTTGCTCTTTAATATAAGCAATCAATTGTTGTGCAGCTTTTTTACCCTTTTCACTCAACCGAGATTGACCTGATTTAAAAAGTATAGGTATTAAACGTTTTCGAGGTTTAAAACCACGTATTTTAGAACGCATCATACCACTAGGTTTCCCAGAACGGCTAATCGTAGTATCTAATTGACCCGTCAAAAGTTGCGCCTCAGAGGCTAATTGATACACTTTCTTAATCTGCTCAATTGATGGTGCTTTTGGTGTTGCCTCACGATCAGCAATTAAATCAAGGGCTTGATTATAAAAATAAGCCGCATCTGTCCATTCTTTACGGCGTAAAGCAATATCACCATTAACCACTTGTGTTACCCAAAGTGTCATAGGCGCACGTTGCAAAAATTTTTCCGCCTCTTCCAATTTTCCCTGCTGCGTTAGAGCATCTGCCTTTGCAGCCGCAATTTGTGCCATACTGCGTTTGAGCCAATCCAAATAATTTTCAGGACAATTATCCTGATTTTCTAATTTAACTAATAAATCCTCTAATTGATCTAAATCTTGAGCTTGCACTGCTCGATTAACTTGCGCTTGCTCATCAGCACCACAGTTCGCAAAGCTCAAGCTAGGTAAAAAAAAGCCCGTTGTGACTATTAAAAAAGCTAAAGCAATATAATGATGATAAATTTTGATTTGCATAATTTTATCCTAAATTATAGTTTAAACCTCCGAGGTTTTGAAAACCTCCAAGGTTTTTGGCCAAAATCTGTATCTGAAATACTATATTTCCTAACGACGAATCCGATATTCTTTTACCGCAATCGACCAACGGACTGGTTTATTCACAACATACTCCTCACCAGTTCTCTTATCTATTTTGATTTGTGGTAAAGTACGATTCAATTGCTGACGTAATTGCTGCAAAACCGCTTTAGCATCTCTTGCCCGTACCTGTTTAAAAGCTTTCGGAATTAACTGC
>JALWSU010000127.1 GCA_026993485.1 Thiotrichaceae bacterium
ATAATAGACTTATCCATAAATAAGGATTTTCTATTTAACTTGGAGTCCAAAGCTTTAGCTTCGCTTGCTTCGGACCAGTACCAAAGCTAAAGCTTTGGACTCCAACTACGAAAAACCTGCTTTTTTCCAGACAACTCTAATAATTACAATTACTTCTTTAAGCAACCGCACAAAATATCTTGACATTTAAAATCAAATAAATTAAGGTCGGTCTGTCGTCATTTTATTAGTAAAGTGTAGACTATGCGAGCTTGAAATATCGTTTCGTTTGGAGTTCAAGCTTACTTTGAACTCTAAACGAAACGAAGAATGAAAAGACACAATAAACTTATCCATAAATAAGAATTTTCTATTTAACTTGGAGTCCAAAGCTTTGGTACTGGTCGCCCAAACGAAGTAAGAGAAGCTAAAGCTAAAGCTTTAGCTACGCTTACTTCGTTTGGACTCCAACTATGAAAAACCTGCTTTTTTTCCGGAAAACTCTAATAATTACAATTAATTCTTTAAGCAACCACACAAAAGCTCTTGACATTTAAAATTAAATAAATTAAGGTCAATTAATAGTCATTTTATTAGTCTAGTGTGGACTATGTGAGCTTGAAATTTGTTTTTTTTAACAGCGCATAAAATATGATTTATAAAGAGTATGATTATGCCACCGGAAATTATACAAGATAAATTAAAAAATGGTGATTTAGCCATAAAGATGGTAGTCATTCCAGGAGGGGAATTTTTAATGGGAGATACTGAAAGAAAGGGATTTGAGAATGAGCAGCCAGTGCATTTAGTTTCAGTTGATGATTTTGCTATAAGTAAATTCCCAGTTACTTTTGCTGAATATGATAAATTTGCTGAGGCTACTAGGCGCTACAAACCCAATGATGAAGGCTGGGGACGTGGTAATAGACCAGTGATAAACGTAACTTGGCATGATGCTATGGCCTATACCAGATGGCTAAGTAAACAAACCAAGCATACTTATGGCTTGGCTACTGAAGCACAATGGGAATATGTTGCTAAACAGGGAAATACTAATGTTGATTTAGGCTTGAATTGCAGTGACTATGAGAGTTCTTGGAAAGGGAAACAAACCTCGCCTGTAGGTTCTTTTAAACCAAATGCTTTTGGGTTATTTGACTTATTTGGCAATGTTTGGGAATGGACATGTTCGGCGTATGAGGACAGGTATAATGGTGCAGAGCAACGTTTTGTTACTACTTATCCAAAAAGTATTGTTTTACGGGGCGGTTCGTGGCGGCATTTAGTGGCTTGGGCGAAATCAACATTTCGTTATCGATACCAACCTACCAGTAGTAGTAATTTTATTGGATTTAGAGTGGTTCGTATAATCTAATACTTATTATGCAAAAGCCCCCGATTCCCATCTCTGACAAAAAACCTCCAATGTTTTCAAAACATTGGAGGTTTTTTGATTTAATTTTACTTAGCCTTATTACCAGATGGTAATACACAATAGCCACAGACATTTTGTTAGAATTAAAATACACCGAATCACTAAATGACAATGCAGTTCAACAAATAAAGCTAAAGCTTTGGACTCCACTCACCTGATTCCCACGCTCCAGCGTCGGAACGAGGTGAATTACCTCTTATAGTCCAAAGCTTTAGCCTTTGGTACTGGTCGGCCAAACGAAGTAAGCGAAACGAAGTTAAAGCTTTAGCTACGCTTACTTCGTTTGGACTCCAACTAGTTCCAAATTTTTAAGAACTTGTATTTTCAAAGGAACATATAACTTTCAAGATCGCTTTATGCTTAAATCCATTCAAATTGTAACGCCGGCATCAAGCGTTGAAAATTATTGATCCATTTCTGTTGCCAAGAAATGTTTTTATTACCTTGCAATAACAATTTAATTGTTTTTTTCCTCTCCAAAGAAGATATGAACTGTCCGAGCATAGAAATCCCATAACTATTAATCGTTTCAAGCTGTTGTAAATTTAGTGTAATTTGAGATGGTTCTTGTTGAACAATTTGCTTAAATAATTGCAAGATAGGTTCATATTCGGTTTTACCGTTAAGACGCATAACACCTGAACAAATAATAGTATTTGTTGTATCATCATAAATGACGCTATATTTTTTATTTATTATTTTCTTCATAATTTCTCCTCAAAATTATCACACATATAACTTACGCATTAACAAAGTATTTTTTTTGCATCCTCATTCCCAAAAATCAGACCTCCGAGGTTTTCAAAACCTGGAGGTCTTTTGTAATAAAGTGAAAATATATGAGTTGGTACTTAAGCAATGATTTAAGATTTTGTTGTGATAAAAAAATCAACCAATTTTAATCAAACCCATTCAAATTGTAACGCTGGCATCAAGCGTTGAAAATTCTTGGCCCATTTCTGTTGCCAAGGAACTGCCTTCGCACCTAGCAACAGTAGTTGGATATTTTTTTTTCTATCTATAGAAAATATAAACCGTCCTAACATAGAAATCCCAGAACTATTAAGGGCTTTCAGATCTCGTAAATTCATGGTAATTTTAGCTGGTTCAAGTGCAGCAATTTTATTTAATAATTGTAGGATCGGTTCATACGCCTGCCCGCCATTGAGTCGCATAATGCCGGACCAATAAACAGTATTCGTTGCCTGATCATATATAACACTATATTCTTTATCTATAATTTTCATTATTTATCTCCTGTTTTCTCAATAACAAGGCCATTTATTTTTATTAAATACTCAATTGCACCATTGTAGTTACAAGAGTTTGTTCGGTTGGTTTTTGGGTTTGAATAGTTTCAAATTTCCAACCAATTTTAGCCTCATAATCATCAATTATTGTGAGCAAACCTAATCCTGACGAATTGCCATCATTTTTTGATGCTTGTTTTATTTGACGAACATATAATTCTTGAGGTTCTATATGTTCCAAATCATGGATAATAGATTGAAATTTTAAAAGATTTGCTGGAGATATGCTATTAGTCACGCATAATACCAAGTGTTCATTATATAATTTAACTTCAAGTGTGATTGGATAATCATCATTTGGGTTATGAAATTTCATGGAATTTTCTAACAGTTCATTAGCAATGTAGCTGACTGCACCTTTCAGTTCCGTTGCCCTTTGGAGAGTGCTTGGTTCATTATCATCAATTGGGAAAAAAGTCGTTAAGTAATCTGCTAAAAAATCCGCTGATAACCCATTGTTTCGCCAGCGCTGCTGGAGTTGAGTTGAATTGGGGGTAAATCCAATTTTTAAAAATTCTTTACTTTTTACTGTTTCTTCAGCATATTCACCAAATATTTGTTTCATAAATAACACCTTTGGTTTTACCTATTTATTTTGCTGGAGCCAGTTTGCAACCGGCTCCGTAACCTTTTTCCGTCCATTCTCGAACGTTACGGTTTTAGACCTGACAGGTTTCAGAAACCTATCAGGTCTAGCCTTAGACTAATCCCATTCGATTTGCAATTTTGGCATTAAGCGTTGAAAATTCTTTACAGATTTTTGTTGCCAAGTTATTTTTTTACTGCATTGTATGAGCAAGCCTATCGTTTTTTTCTTCGCTAGCTTAAAAATAAACTTTCCTAACATCGTAATACCTGAGCTATTCAATCCCTCAAGTTTTTGCAAATTTAGTGTAATTTGGGACGGTTCAAGTGCAGCGATTTCATTCAACAATTCAGCGATAGGATTATATTCTTTACCATTAAGTCGCATAATTCCTTGCCAGTGAATCGTGCTGGTTTCTGTATCATATTTTATACTATAATCTTCAGTTATAATATCCATTTTTTAGCTAACCCAAAAGAGTTGTCCGGAAATAAAGCAGGTTTTTCATAGTTGTTTTTCATAATTGGAGTCCAAAGCTTTAGCTTTGGAAACCAGCTAAAGCTAAAGCTTTGGACTCCAAGTTAAATAGAAAATCCTTCTTTTCGGACAAGTCTAAACATTTGTTGTGAAAAATTACAGATTTTTTCTTGCATGTGTCATACCATAACTAAATGGCTAACTGCACCATTGTCGTTACAATAGTTATATTCGGATTTTTAGACCTTGCAACAAACCACTTTCTTACTCGGAACCAAAAATTTAACCATTTCATTTGGTTTTTGATATAGTAAAGCGGATAATTTGGCTCATTTAGTAGTTGCAAATTTTCAAATTTCCAACCCAATTTAGCACCATAATCATCAATTATTGTTAATAAACCTAAACCAGAACTGATACTTCCATCTTTCTCAGCTGTTTCGATTTGCTGAATATAAAAATCTTGTGGTTCTGTGCTTAGTAATTTATTTATAAATGATTGAAACTGAGCAACCTTTGCTGCTGGAATGCTGTTGCTAATACATAAACTTAAACGATCATCGTATAAATGCAATTGAATGCTGATTGGGTAAGGAGAACTATCATCATTAAATTTCATTGCATTTTCCAACAATTCATTTGCAATGTAGCTGATTGTGTCTTTGATTTCAATTTGTTTTTCAAGCCTCTTTGGATCATTTTCATCCTGATGAAACAAAGTCATTAAGTAATCTGCTAAAAAATCTGCTGATAAGCTATTATTTCTCCATCGTTGTTGCAGGGGGACTGAACTCGGCGAAAATATAAGCTTTATAAATTCTCGGCTTTTTAGCTCTTTATCATTAAATTCGCCAAATATTTTTACCATTCCAATCAATCCTATATGTTAACCAAATTTCATTCAAATGAAAACTAAGCTGTTCAATGTTGTTCTTCAATTAGTTAAACTTGAATGTTATTATATAACACTACCCGTTTGTATAAAATACAGCGTACCAACCTGCCAGGTTTTTAAAACCTGGCAGGTTTGTACTGAACTAAATTGGGTAAGGCTATATCAACTTGATAATTAATTTTATCAATACATAATTATAATTTCTTAATTGAAGCTAGATAAAAAATATGAATAAAATCCTCTTGATTTTCATGTTATTCACTTTGTCACATAATCTCTATGCGATTGATAAAAACCCCACAGGATTTGATAGTCCAGAACAAGAACAACGCTATCAAGCACTTATAAATGAGTTGCGCTGTGTTGTATGTCAAAACCAATCGGTGGGGGATTCTAATGCCGAATTAGCTCAAGATATTCGTGAGTTAGTCCATAAGAAAATCCATGCTGGGGAAACTGATCAACAAATCAAAGACTTTATGGTTGAGCGTTATGGTGAATTTGTCTTGTATAATCCCCCAATAAACGCTAAAAGTTATATCCTCTGGTATGGGCCTTTAGTGTTATTGTTGTTAGCATTCATCATGTTAGTATATTTTATTCGCCGCCATGCCAAAACGACTGCCACTCCGCCTAGTTTGACTGATGAAGAACGGCTTAAACTTAACGAAGTACTTAAAAAATAAGGAAAAATATGTCATTATTCTTAATAATTATCGTCAGCTTGACGCTAATAGCCATCGCCTTTGTAGTGCCACCATTATTAAAGAAAAAACCTCAGATAAGCGATGTTGATCGCAATAGCATGAATGTGAGTATTTACAAAGAACGCCTCGCAGAGTTAGAACAGGAAAATTTGACTCCAGAACAATTTGCACAAGCTAAACAAGAGTTAGAAAAAACTTTAGCACAAGACTTAGCTAGTGCTGAAAGCGGGATTAGCAATCAAGCTCGTGCTAGTTGGGTAACCAGTATCATTGTTGCAATTGCGATTCCCGTTTTAGCTTTGGGTAGTTATTGGAAATTGGGTTCATGGGAGTTAATCAGTAACGCCGAGGCGCAACATTCACACTCAAAAACCGCCTCTGAATCTGAATTTGATGAAATTGTAACTAAGTTAGCTGCTCGCCTTGAAAAGCAACCTAATGATTTACAAGGTTGGCGAATGCTGGCACGTTCTTATGCTGTCATGGGTGATTACGCCAAAACCGTGCAAACTTATAACAAAATCATGGCGCGTTTTGAAACTAATCCCGATGTTCTCTCTGATTATGCTGAATTTTTAGCCCAATCCAATCAAGGTAATTTTGCTGGATTACCTACTCAACTATTAAAAATGGCTTTAAGTATTAATCCGAAACATGGAAAAACCTTATGGCTTTTAGGACTTGCAGCAATGGATAGAGCCGATTATCAATCCGCAATATCCCATTGGCAAGCTTTATTAATACAATTACCTCCAAGTGAAACTAAAATTAGAGGGATATTAGAAAAGCAAATTGCAACAGCGCGTGAGCATCTTCAAGGCAATAGCTCTGCCACAGTGGCAACCAAACCAAATCCTGAGGTGAAAAAGGTAAGTAAAATTGAAGTACAAGTCAATTTAGCACCAGATTTACAAGATAAAGTCAAAGCTAATGATACATTATTTATTTACGCTCGTGCTACAACAGGCTCACCGATGCCGCTGGCTATTCTCAGAAAATCAGCTAGTGAACTGCCAATTACTGTGACATTAGATGATAGTATGGCGATGATGCCAAGCAAAAATTTATCTTCGGTTCAAAAAGTTACTGTAATCGCTCGCATCTCAAGCAGTGGCAGTGCTATGTTACAATCTGGTGATTTAATAGGAAAAGTGACACCTGTTGTGCTGAGCCAACAAGATAAGGTTAAAATCACAATTAATCAGGTTGCACCTTAATCGAGTTGTCCAGAAATAAAAAAAAAATAAAAAAAACAGGTTTTTCATAGTTGGAGCGAAGCGAAGAAGCTTCACTTCGCTCCAAGTTAAATCTAAAATCCTGATTTCCGGATAAGTCTAATATTATTAGAGAAGTTATTTAAAAGATATGATTGAAATTAAACATAAAATTACTGGAGAAGTCCTTTTTAGTGTTGCGGCTGACACACTTGTTGGGGCAGATTTGCGTGATGCTAATTTAAACCATGCCGATTTAAACCATGCTGACTTGCGTGATGCCAATTTGTTTGAAGTTGATTTATCTTACTCCAATCTTGAACATGCACAATTGCAAAATGCAAATCTCATTGGTGCTCATCTTTACTATAGCAAACTTAATCATGCCGATTTCAGCGAAGCGCGGTTAAGTGATGGTAACCCATTCAGTGCAGCAATTTTACACCAATCAGTACTACATAATGCCAAATTACAAGGAGCTGATTTGCGTTATACCGATTTACATGAGGCTGATCTTTCGTATGCAGATTTGACTAATGCGTTGTTGCAAGGGGCTAATTTACACAAGGCCAATCTTAAATATGCACTCTTATGCGGTGCAATGTTCATTGACGCTGATTTAAGTGGTAGCGATTTAAGATATAGCGATTTATGCGATAGTCATTTTAATCATGCCAATTTGACAAATGCAAATCTCAGCGAAGTATTTTTT
>JALWSU010000128.1 GCA_026993485.1 Thiotrichaceae bacterium
TATTCTATCACGGCTATTACTGCTGGCTTAGCTGCTCCTGATAAAAAATTATTAGCTGTCGTTAAAAAAGTTTTTTTTATATTCCAAAGTTACCCGCAAGTTTGCTGAGCCGATTGAGCGTAATTATTTTCAAGCGTTTGCTAAACAACGCCGAGTTCAGGATTTATCGGCTTTACGCCAGCAACTCATTGATGAACTACAGAAAATTGCTAAGGTTACTTTTTTTCAAGTTGAAAGTGAGGTGGATTTATCTGCTTTGATTAATTACCAAGCTTCTAATAATTTGACTGAACTCATTTTAGAAAAAATCAGACCCTTGGATAAAACTTTAGCCGATTTTCTCCGCTATGAGGATTTGTTGGGTAAAGCTATGTTATTCTTTTTTCGAGAATTAATGCGGAAAGATGATAGGCTTTATAAAACTCAAGCGGCTTTGCAGCGGGAAAGTTTGTGTTTAGAAGTCAAAAATATTCAAGCAAGCGTAACAGCCGCTCAAGCTAATCTTAATCAAGCTATTGCGGATAATTCAGAGAAACTTGATGATTTTTTTTAAAGAAGTTAAATATTTGCGTCTTGCTCAAGCTACTTGGGATGCTCGTACCCAAGTTTTAATTGATTTTCCCGCTTGGCAAAATTTAGTTAGTCAGAAACTCGAAACTTTGCTGGATGGAATTGAACAAATTGATGTCAAACTTAATAAAATTGATAAAGGTGTAGAAGCTAATAGTAGTAAGCTTGATAAGCTGATTGAGATGCTTTCTATTGTAATGCAGCGGCAAAATTTATCGACTCGTTTAAAACCTAGTGACGAGTTCACTCAGCACAATAGCCAAAGTTTGAAATTGATTCAACAAGCTGCGGCTGAGTTTAAGCTGTTGCCAAAAAATAATCCTAATTATACTCAAGTTTCGATGATGCTTGGTAGTGCCTTGTCTTCGACTGGGGAATTGAAACAGGCTGAACGCTTGTTTAATGAGGTTTTAGAAAAAAGTTCGGTTAAGGCTGAAAGGGCTTTGGCGCATTTTAATTTGTTTCAGGTGCAATTGCGTAATAAGGATTACGCTAAATCTATTCAGCATTTACAAAAAGCTAGCTATTGAACTGGATTATAGTCGCTTTGCTTTACATAATGCGCGTAAATATCCGCCAGTAAAATTATTAGGGGCTGGTGGCATGGGTGTGGTGTTTTTATGCAAAAACGAGAATTTTTTGCTTGATACGGAAAAAGTTGTAGTCAAGTGTTTTTGGGAAACGTTAAAGGGCAATAGTGCTGAGGTATTTAAAGAACCTTTGGCTATGTCAAAAATTGCTGGTGATTATGTACCAAAGTCGTTTGATTATGGTTATATGGATGATTTTAATCAGGAACGGGGTTTTTTTGTTACTGAATATATTGATGGGGCTATGGATGGTGAGGCGTGGTTGGAAAAATACGGGGCGTTTTCTGTGGAAACGGGTTTAGAAGTGGCTTTGTCGGTGGCGAAGGGTTTGAAATTGGCGCATGAAAAGGGGATTTTTCATTTGGATTTAAAGCCGGCGAATTTGTTGCTAAAACGTAGTGATTCTGGTATTGAAGTTAAAATTATTGATTTTGGTTTATCTCGGGTGGCGAGTTCTTTGGGGGAGACGGCGATTCAGCAAAGTAGGAGTGGTTTGAGTTTTTTTGGTAATGCGATTTTGGGTGGAACTTTGGATTATTCGCCGCCTGAGCAGCAAAGTTATGAGGCTTATGTAAAACCGAGTGCGAAAAATGATGTTTATGCGTTTGGAATGA
>JALWSU010000129.1 GCA_026993485.1 Thiotrichaceae bacterium
GCGCGTCCACCAATAAAATATTTATCTCTATTTAATTATGAAGACACTAAAACGCTAGTCCGTCTATCCGAAAAGGAACGGAGCCTAAAATGGACAGAAGAAGCAATCGAAAGAGTTTGGCAATACACCCAAGGACATCCCTTTTTTACTCAACAAGTCTGCTTTCAAGTTTGGGAATTACTTCATAAAAAAAAATCACAAACAATTCCTAGAGTTAGCTCAATGGATGTCGATAATGTAATTCCTGATGTAATGGAAGCCAGCCGTGATCAATTAGAAAGATTATGGGACAGCTTGCCGCCTGTAGAACAAGTAACAGCATCAAGTTTAGCCGAAGCTGGTCCAGAACCGATAACAGAACAAGCCCTAGAAAAATGGCTCTATGAAAACGGCATTCGCGTTGTCATTCAAGAACTACAAAACGCACCTCAAAGACTACAAGAATGGCAATGGTTAACGCTCAGCGAAAAAGGCTATGTATTTCGCATTGAAATCATACGCCGCTGGATTAAAGAAAATAAACCCCTGCAAAGAACTCAAACTGAATTAGATCGCATTGATCCAGTTGCAGATAAACTCTTTCATGCGGGCTTAGACTTATATCAACAAGGAGAATTAACCGAAGCAGTTCAAAAATTAAGCGAAGCCACGCGCCTAAATCCAAGTCATCTCGCAGCTCAGCAACTACTAGCTGACATTCTCTTAGCTCAGGGGGAAACTAAAAAAGCTAAAGATTTATTAGAAAGTTTATATAATTATAAACCCCTAGCTGCCCGTTCACGTCTTATACAAGCCCTATTAGTCTTAGCTCAAGAAAGTGAACAAATCAAAGAACAACTCCGATTATATGAGCAAGTACTAGCTTTAGAACCTCAACAACCAGAAGCTAATGCTAGACGCAAAGAAATTTTGCAAAATATAGCTGAAGAGGCTCTCGCAGCAAATAATTTGACAATTGCACTCAAGGCTTATAAAAAACTGGGATATACTGCTAAAATCAATGCAATAGAAGATAAAATCCGTGAAAATTATTTACAAATCCAAACCGAATTTGAACGGTTTAAACAAACCAAATCTAAACAAATCAAGCTACTCATTGCAGGATTAGTGTTAAGTTTAGTTGCCAGCATTTGGTTTTCTTGGAAAGCATTTCCAAAAATGACAGTAGCATTTAAAACCGTTCAGGAAGAAAATGCTAAAATCAAAAAGCAATACGAAGATGCCCAACTAAAAATTGCCTTACAAAAACGAGAATTAGATAAAGCGCAAAAACAAACCGCGCAACTAGAAACAGCATTAGCACAAGCCAAACTAAAAATCGCGCAATTTGAAGACGCATTGAAAACGCTATCAGAAAAAACTGAACTGGGAAAATTTCTCTCCAAACTCGAAAAAGGGAAGCAAATGGTAATTATTGCATCATACAATAAAAAAGAAGATGCAGAAAAATACTACAACAAACTCAAAATAATCTACCCGGAACTATTTTATCCACAAAAAGACATCTTACCTAATTTAACCGAGAATATTTACCAAAGGGGAAAAGTTTGGGAAATCTTTGTTAGCGGCTTTTATTCCCTGAAATCCGCAATAGCCTTGCGAAACAAGGTAAAATCTTTGGACTTAATCAAAGGAGCTTATATTAGAAAAAATACTTTTTGATTATATAGCCCTTTATTTGAGGTAACTGACCAGGTTTTTGAAACCTGGCAGGTTTGGTTTGAATAAACCTGCCAGGTTTTTGAAACCTGGGAGGTTTGGTTTGAATAAAC
>JALWSU010000130.1 GCA_026993485.1 Thiotrichaceae bacterium
ATTCTTTAATTGAACAAAGGCACAATTTATGTCTTTTTTAGTCAATTGTGTAAAAATACTTTTTGCGGTTTCATCCGTGCCAGTTACGCCAATTAAGGTAACTTGTCCACCTAATGCCTTGATATTTAAAGCAACGTTAGCGGCACCACCTGGGCGATCTTCTAATTGTTTTATGTGAACAACTGGTACTGGGGCTTCAGGAGAAATACGCGAGGTAATACCATGCCAATAGCGATCAAGCATAACATCACCTATAATAAGTAGGCGAGCAGCTTTAAAATTGGGGATGTCTAGATTCATAGAAACGGGCATTGTTATTAAAGATAAATAGAAAATTTTATCATTTTAGGAGTACTAATGAGATATTATTTTATTGGGCTAGTATTGTTACTCTGCAATAATACTTTGTATGCACAAGACTTTTTTCCTCCCCCATTTAGCGCAACATACAAGTTTTATGCTAAAGGTTTACCAGTAGGGCAGGCTACTAGAACTTTAAGTCACCGCAAAGATGGCAAATGGGTTTTTAAAACTGTTGCTAAAACTACTGGTTTTATTGCGTTTTTCAAAAAAATCCGTATTGAAGAGCGCAGCATATTTACAAGAGAGAACGGCAAAATCCGCCCTTTAGAATATTTTTATCAACAAAAGGGTATTAAGCCTAGAATCAACCGTTTATCATTTGATTGGACTCGAAAACAGGCGAGAAATGTGTTTAACAAGCAAACCAAAATTATCGCATTAAAAAGAGGTACACTTGATAGGCTGCTTTATCAAGTTGTATTGATGCAAGAATTGCAACAAGGCAAGCGTCAATTGAGCTATCGCGTTGCTGATAAAGGTAAAATTAAAATTTATGTACCTAGTTTAAAGGGCAATGAGCGTATTGAAACAGGCATTGGTGAATTGAATACAATCAAATATGAACGACGTTCATCGAATAGTAAACGGCGTACTATTTTTTGGTGTGCCCCCGCTTTGCATTATTTACCAGTGCAAGTTGAACATATTGAAAAAAATGGTGATGTCTTCCGTATGGTATTGCAATCTGTGAAAGGGCTTTAGGCGCATAGTTGCCCTGAATTAAAGGGGCAACTTGAAAAAAATCAAAAAGAATTAAAGGGGCAACTTGAAAAAAATCAAAAAAAGGCTTGCTTTTTGTTTTAGAAGTGATTAAAATGCGTCGGATTCAAGTCAAGGGGCTGTTAGCTCAGTCGGTAGAGCACCGGACTTTTAATCCGTTGGTCGTGAGTTCGATTCTCACACAGCCCACCATTCCCAAATGTCTGAACCTTGATTCTCAGGATTTCAAAGATTCTCAGGATTTTATTAAGGCAACTCCCAAACAAAAAATAAAATAATAAATACCAATTTTAGTTTTGTTTGTTACCTTGCACGACTTCTACTTTTTTTTCTTCGCCGCCCTTTCGGCTGTTTTTCTCTCAAAAAATCACCAAATTCTTTTCCTGTACCATTAGATTTAAAATTATCTTTTTGGAAAACTTTTGCTAGTTCATTATTACATTGTTGATGTTCTTGTGGCACTGATCCCCTAGAGGCACAAATAAATGCTTTGAATTTATAAACATTTTGCAATTTGAGATGTTTTTTAAAAGCATTATATGTATTGATGACTTGTTTAGTCGCTTTCTTTAAATCGCTAATATTGGCTTTTAGTTCTACAAAACAAAATACACGCTTACCATCCTTATTTGCATAAAATACAATCAGATCACAGATATTCTCCGATTCCTGTGTACCCCAAAATAACTCTCGCAATCCACACTTATAATTAGATTGATCATCAATTGAAAAAAATAGTATAGTTTCGCCAATTTCTGGTTTAACGTTAATTGTCGTCCCTGATTCGCTAAAACTTGTTTCCCCAGAAACCAAACAATGATTTAAAAGCAATTCAATTGGTGATGGTTTATCTGAATATCCCATGATTAGTCCGTGAGTAATTGCGGATAAATATCAGCAATATCTTGGGACACATTACCAAAGGTACTCCAATCTACCACCCCATTTTTATCCAAAATATTCTTTGCATTTCCATCTTCAAACAAATACATTGATACTATTTCTTGTGAAATAAAAGCATTAGTATTTTCCAAGTAAAATAAATTCTTAATCCGTTCTTTATCATCATGTTGAGCGGCTTTCATCAGATTCGCTAAATGATCAACAATATAAGGGCTATGCGTTGTTATTAAAATATTTAGCCCCGCATTTACCAACATAGCTAAAAATTCGGCAAATTTTACTTGAGCAGTAGGATGCAAATTCATTTCTGGTTCATCAATAATCAACCACTGATTAGGCTTTGCTACATAGCGCAAATATAGAACAAAAGCTGCTAGTTCTTTCACCATTGATGAAACAATAGGCATTTCTAATTTAGTTTTGTCATTTAATTGAAAAAGTAGTTTTTTCTCTAAGGTTTGACTTTCAAAATCAACATCTCCTCCTAAAATATCTGTTTCTAAAATGTTGGCTAAATTAATATAATCTCGTATTTGTTGTGATTTTTTACTTTCTGCCTTTCTATCATCACTATTTTTTAGAAATGCCTTACTAATCATATTAGTAAACAAATTAAGTGGTTCACCAATTTTATTATCGGTTTCTTTAGTCTGTTCAAATAAATCCAGTTGTCTTAATTTAAAAGGAAAGGTTATAGTTCTTTCTGTAGGGAATGGATATACTATTATATATAAACTTCTATGCAGTATTTGAAATACATGTCCAATAATGAAGTTTTTAACAACCCTAGCAGGTAATTCCTTCAAGGCATTGCCTTCAGAATAAAAATAAAGTTTCGATTTGCCTTTGTCTTTATAAATATGGATAAGAGGATTTTCATTTAAAGCACTAGACAATTGTGCATTTACTCTTGCTGCCTTAATTCTGTCTAAAAATGCAGTTTTAAAATCACCTAGTTTAATTACAACTTGTAACTCATCAAAGCTAACTCGCTCAGTACCTAAAAATGCTCGCATCCATTTAGGAGCTAAACTAGCAATTTCATTAAAATATTTTTCTGCATAGTTTTTGGCAAATTGAACCAGTGAAATTTGGGCATTGCCTTCGTTAAACAATTGCTCAATGGCTTTCTCTAAAGTCGGGTAGCTTGGTTTGACTTTGCCATCCAAATAGGATTCTAAATATTTTTGCAAGCCATATTCTCCGAATATAGCCAACAAAGTATAAGCTGTCCAAGTTTTTCCCGTGCCATTATCACCGACAAAAACAGTTAAGGGTTTTAAGTCAATATTGGCTTGATTAACAGCCCCTAAATGACTAATTTTGATTTTCATTTTATTAATTCATGTTACGCACCAGATTTCCAAAAACATTCTAGCATATAATGCAAGGTAAGCTTGCACTCCGATTGATTGACTCTTGGAGTTCAAGCTTACCTTAAACGACTCGTGCAAGCTTGCACTCTCCCTTATACACAAGGGCAACCACAAGGGATTGCCCCTATATAGCACTACCCGTTTGTATAAAATACAGCGATTAAACCTGCCAGGTTTTAAAAACCTGGCAGGTTTGTACTGAACTAAATCGGGTAACGCTACAGTAAGTCATTGTTTGTAGGGGCAATCCCTTGTGGTTGCCCAGTGAGGCGTTTCATGATTAAACGCAATTAAATCAATTATTTAAACACTTATGTATAAGAAAGTGCGCTCCAGCGTGGGAGGAAATTACTTATATTGATTTTTATTTATGAAAGTGTTTAATATCAATTACTTACCTGCATTGCTACTCAAGCAGCGAGGCGGATTTCTTGGATTTTTATTTCTGGACAATTCTATTATTCTGATTGAACCGTTTTCCCCTTTCTAACCCATAAGGTTTTCCACAGCCTATCTTTACTAAAAGCTTCCCATCCCCAACGTAACCAGCGCAGCAGTGCAAACGAGAGCCATAACGCCCACAATAGCATTGCTATGCGATATATCCACATTGATAAGGAAAATACCCAGACTTGCGGTAATACTCCTGCGGTTCTATCTTCATACCAGCGTAAATAATCCGCACTGGAAGCATTGCCAGCAATTTGCATATTCGGATGCCCTAATAAACCGATTTGAATTGCTTGTAATAATCCGCCTAAAGCAATTAGAGTAAGTATTCCTAATCCGATTTGGATAGCATCAAATTTAAGTGGAGATAAATTATCTGTAGCAACTCGCTCTCGCCAGCCTAAAGCTATCAGCCATCCTATTATTAATAGCATTAATGGAACTGGTAATTGACTTAATACTATACCGAGTAATAACCAATGGTAAGTTTTTAAAGGGGTTATTGATACCCGCCCTAAGCCAATTGAGAAGAATACAATTACGATTAAAATTCCCCAAATCATTACTGCGGGGCCAATTGCTTTGCCGCCAGTGAAAAGTATCCAGCGATTACTTGGCATTTGAATTTCAATATTGGTATTGACGCTATTTATGCCTAATTCAATCTTAGGTGTACGGAAATATTGTCCGATACCAATCGGTTGTTGAAATTGCAAGTCAATATTTTGTCTCCCAGGTGTAATGGGCAAGGTAACAATGCGTCCATCTTGGCGTATCGGTTGAGATTTTTGATTGATTTTAACCGATTGCAGTTTAGCATCTTCAGGCAAGATGATTTTATGTTGCATTCCCCTACTACTACGTAGGCTCAACAACAACTGATTATCAGTGCTTCGTTGCCCTGGACTGACAACGAGTTGACTACGATCTATAGTTAAAACTTGTCCTCTAACCCCAGTTGGACGGCTAATATTTATCTTAACCGTTTCACCCGGCCAAGGTCGCCATTCTGGCAGCCAACGCCCTTGATTTTGGTGATGTACAACTGGAATACCTTCAATTTGAACATGCCAAATCGCACTAACATCTAGTCGCCAAATTTCATTACTAAAAGTATTCTCTGGTGCAGTCAATACGACAGTATTCTGCTTCTCAAACACTGATACCCATCTGACTTCCGATTGACTTGGTGACATATTAATTAAGGCTTTACCATTTTCAACCCGAATTTTTTCGCTAGTGACAGATTCCCCTTTCAGTAGCGGAATTTTTAGCAGTATTGCCGCACCGCGTCCAGTTTTACGAATCACCCGCGTTTCTACTTGCCAATCTAAGCCTAATAATAAAGTGCGTTCAATTTGCACAAACGGCGGCAAATTACCCATTTCTAATTCAGTTAGGCGATTCGTCTCAATTTGTTCGCGGGTAAATTGCAATTGTTGATCAGCGACACCATTTTCATGTAACCCATCCACACGCCAGCCTTCAGCATTAATTTTGACAAAGTGCGATTTCAGCGGTAAGGGTAGTTGCACCGTATTGCGTTGAGGTAAAGGTCCAAGAAGTTGAACTTGGTGAACACCTTTAGTCACATTTAACCATAATTGGCCGTTGGATTTCCGCAATAAAGCTTTTGCAGGCTCTCCATCTAATAATACCTGTTGTGGTAGCCATTGTTTAGCATTACCAGGTAAAGGTACTGCAACATCACTAAGGCTATGTATTTCCATCCGAGCCTGTAAAACATTATCCTCTAATTCAATTAAGAGACGTGGACTACTAGCACAAGTCGGTAAACAATCGGCTGGTTTTAATAAACGTGTTTTAAGTTCGTTTAATAAAGATTGGGGCGGAAACGCTGATTCTCCTTGAACTGGTTCAACTAAATCAGCAGAACTAACTAAAGGTAATGACAATAAAACTCCAAGCATTAATAAGCTTACGCTGCTGGCAATTTTACTGGAATTAGTTTTTTTCGTAGCCGATGGTTTTGGCTGACGTCTTCTTGGCCCCCAAGAAACCCAGAGTAAAAAAACTGTCAAAATACCCAACAACAGAACTCGTATGCCACCAATTAAACTATTAACCAGAGGCGATAGTAACCACAATTGAATGCTTTGATTTTGCTGAACTGGCCCACTCCAACGCATTGGAATCTTCCGCCATTCCCATTTTGGCAATCCCGGCCCAGTTTGTACTTGGGCATTCGGGTCAATTTGTAGTAATTTCTTTGGGTTAGCTGTTTTTGCAGCATAGCCACCTAAATAACGCCTCTTACGTCTCGTCGTCTTTTCTCTCCAAGAGTTTTGATAACTATCAATTGATTGAGCTTGTGGTGGAGCAAATGGCATGATTTCGTCTTCCGCCATGCCTCCTGCAAAACTCGCTTTATCCCGATTGCCCATTTGATTATTATAACCTCCACCATTTTCCAAACTTACCCAAGGATTTTCCAATTGAGGATAAATACTTTGTCGTACTTGCTGCATCATAAATGGTAACACAATGATTATTAAGCTAATTAAAGCAATTTCTCGATACCAGCGCACCAAACGACTAAACCATCCCAAAGTAGGTAAAACCCGTAACAAGGCGATAGCTGCAATCAGATTTAACCAAATAAATCGTGGAGCAGCAGGTTCATGGTAAACTAATATTAAAGTTACCAGTGTCAACGCGCCCCATCTCCAATTCCATAATTTCGCAATAGCCGCTGCTATAATCAAAACAATGAATAAATCCAATAAAGTCCACTGCTTAATCCAAGTATCTGGCGCATAATCTACTCCAGTAACATTTAATAAACGCCATCCAGGGGGTAAATGTAACACCCCATTTACTTGATTAAAATCATGCGCCCAACCGATTGCAGGCAATTTATTCACAGCATCCTCTAAACGACTATCAGCAATCACATTAATTTGTCCACGCCGCACCTCAATACCAGCATTATTACTCCCATCTAAGCGCGTAATAAATTGGTTTTTACCATTCACAGCTACCCGCCCTAAAATCGCAGGATTTGCCATTTCTAAACGCCACCCCCGTGTCATTATGCCACTAATATGATCCTGTACACTATAACCTTTGCCATCAAAATCTAACCAAAAATTGCGAGTTAGCTTTAATTTATCTGGAGCCGGCTCAGGATCGCCCCGACGCTTTTCTATTAATTGCAAACTATCCCCAGGGCGGATTAAATAAGCTGGAAATTTACGCCATTCACGGGGTAAAGCCGTTTGTTGCGGATCAATCCCAGTCACGCCAGTTACTTCTACTAAGCGTAAATCGTGACGTGCAGCAAAAACCCACACTTCTTGATTTACCCATTTACCATCCGCTGGCAATAATGTTAATTCATTAGTAGCCCCAACTTGGCGCGTGTGCAATTTTAAAGTCCAAGAACCTGGGCGTACTTGTAAGCGTAAACGACCATCAGCTTCTAAGCGAGCCGGCAAAGGACTACTTAAAAACATTGGAATCTGC
>JALWSU010000131.1 GCA_026993485.1 Thiotrichaceae bacterium
TCAGGCTTAACTTAATGGGATTGAATCCAGCTAACTAACGCATTTCATCATAAATCGCCTCATCTTCGCCCCCAAATATTTCAAATAAACTTCTAATAAAAGGAGCTAATTCTAGGCTCAGAATCGCAAAATCACTATCAAAACGTTGTGCAGCGGTTTCAATATTGGCATCATTAAATTGCGCCTGTATCAAATCTAAAGGCTGTAAACGTCTAATAACCAATTCCTCATCTAAGATAAAACCCAAGCGTTCATTCCATTCTAAAGCTAAACGAGTTACTAATTTACCTGCCTCTAAATGTCCCTGTATTTCTTCAGCTAATAAATCTTGACGTTTACAGTTCACCACCGCCCCATCTTGATCAGTCAAAACACAAGCATCAGCTAATTCTAAAGAGGCTGGACAATGATTAGGGTTTAATAACCACTTTGTCATCTCTGATGCTGGATTTTGTTTCACTTTCGGCGGCACTACTGGCAAACTACCTAAAGTTTGACGTAATGAACTAACTAACTCCTCCGCTTTCTTTTGACTCGGTGTATCAACTAATAACCAACCATTTTTAACATCAATATAAGCATTTAAATAATTAGAACGAGTAAACGCGCGTGGAATCAAATCAAATAGCACTTCTTCACGAATATCATCCCGTTCACGTTTTCGCACTTTTCGCATTTGGTGCATCTCAATTTCTTCAACTTTTTCATTCACAAATTCTCGTACTACAGAAGCAGGTAAAATTTTCTCCTCTTTTCTAAGCGTAAAAATAATACAATTATTCGCACTATGTACTAATGACTCACTTTCTTTACCCAAGGGCGGAACCCAACCAATACTTTCCATATCCATCTTGCCACAAGCATGAAAGGCATCCTTAGTTAATTGCTCATGTAACTCCTCAGCGGATAATTTAAAAGCATCTAAAAAACGATAAATCGTCAAATTTTTAAACCACATAATTATTACTCAATTATTTATTTAAATAAATCGCAGCCTGTTTAGCAAAATAAGTCAAAATTCCATCAGCCCCAGCACGCTTAATACTCAGCAAGGATTCCATCATTACAGCCTCTTCATTTAACCAACCATTTTGCGCTGCCGCCATCAGCATAGCATATTCACCACTCACTTGATAAACAAAAGTTGGTGCCTGAAATGTTGTTTTCACCCGCTGGACAATATCCAAATAAGGCATCCCCGGCTTAATCATTACCATATCCGCACCTTCTTCTATATCTAAAGCCACTTCCCGCAAAGCTTCATCACTATTAGCTGGATCCATTTGATAACTAAATTTATTACCCCCACCCAGCGCAGCTGCTGAACCTACCGCCTCACGAAATGGACCATAAAAATTCGACGCATACTTAGCAGAATATGCCAAAATCCGTGTATGCCGATAACCCTCCGATTCTAAAGCCTCACGAATTGCTCCAATCCGCCCATCCATCATATCAGATGGAGCAACTATATCCGCCCCCGCCGCAGCATGAGAAACTGCCTGTTTTACCAGCACAGCCACTGTCTCATCATTCATTACATAACCAGTATCATCTATCAAGCCATCTTGCCCATGCGTAGTAAACGGATCCAGCGCAACATCAGTAATAACCCCCAACTCAGGCACCGCTTGCTTTAAGGCTCGTACAGCCCGTTGCGCCAAACCATCTGCATTATAAGCCTCTCGCGCATCTAAAGATTTTTTCTCAGTTGGCACAACTGGAAACAACGCAATTGCTGGAATTCCTAAATCAACTAACTCT
>JALWSU010000132.1 GCA_026993485.1 Thiotrichaceae bacterium
GGAGCGCACTCCTTTATACATAAGGGCAACTGATTGCCCCTAGGGGCAATCCCTTGTGGTTGCCCTGTGAGGCTTTAAGAATTAAACGTAATTAAATAAATGATTAAAAAAGATAAATATTGTATAAAGGAGTAAAGGAGTGCGCTGGAGCGTGGGAACGAGAGTGCGTAACATTGAGTTATATTTGGGATTAATCAAATGAAAAAATTCTCAAAATCAATAATATTATTAGCTATAATAATATTAAGTTTTCCTGTTTTCAGTGAGGCTAGAATTTCTTCTTCTATTTTTTATCTGCTCAATCAAGTTTATGGTAATTATGATGCGAAGAGAAAGTGTTGGGTAACACCTATAGAAAGTAGTTCTGAGAGCTACTATTGTATGAAAATCACCAAGTCTAAGATCATTAATACTAAATCAGGCAAGCGTAATTACCTAGTATTAACTAGTGATGTCATAAATCAGTCAGGAGAGGAGGGTGGTTCTCATGCAGAATCTGGAAAAGTTGGTTTATTTATAATCAAATTGAAAGGTACAAAGCTACTAGCTGCGAATCCAGAAATATTTTTAGGTAGTTGGGGTAGAGCTCCAACAGAATGGAATTTAATCAAACTTGCACCTAGCGATTATTGGGGATGGCAAACTAGTTTTGGTTACGTTGGTCAAGGTTTATATTTTGAATATTATATTCTCTTTGCTCCTTACGGTAAAAGAGGCATAAAAGAACTTACAACTATACAGACACATTTTGATGATAGCGGAGTAGATGGTTCTACTGAAATTACAGCTAAAATAAAAGTTGATAATTCAAAAGTTCATGAGCGTGTCTTTCCACTCAAAGTGAAAATCACAGGTAAAATTAATGGTAAGAAACTCAGGGTTAGGACATGGGTATTACCTTTCAATACCAAAAAATGGCAGTATGTACAACCTAAAAGATGGCCTTTAGCTGATTTTTAGCTCGTAAGTGCTGAATAAGCACAAATTATCCTGTATTTGTATTTTAAAACAAGGGCAACCACAAGGCTCACAAGGGATTGCCCCTACAATATCGTTAATGTAGAGGTGTAGGGGCAATCGGTTGCCCAGTTTCTATCTAAAAAATAGTAACTTCTCAATAACTGTTAGGTCAGATCAGTTGATTTAGATTTAGCTACGCTGATTTCGTTTGGAGTTCAAGCTTACCTTGAACTCCAAAATGTCACTTGAGTATAGAACTTTTACCTACACTGATTGAGAAGTTACAAAAAATACCAACCGAAAAACTTGTGATTTTGTACTTATTATACCTACAAAAGGAACTCCAACATTTCAAAATAACTAAAAATTTTAAATGTTGGATTTCGTTTTAACCCAAACCCATGCACAATCTGATCACAAGGTAAAACTATAGAACTTACGCACTGACAGCAGAAGTTTGTTAGTTTTTTTATAACAACAAACTGTTAAAAGTTATAAATTCCTTGGAGTCCAAAGCTAAAACTTTGGACTCCAACAATAAGTACTACACAATTTGAACCAAACCTCTGTGAGGTGAATGTCAGGTCTATTACTGAATTAACGAGGATTGCTAGAGAACTGCCCGTTTGCCCACCCTACCACATATTTCAAAACAACGGAGCAACAGAATATGAAAATAATTACTCTCGTTCCCACGCTCCAGCGCACTCCTTTATACATAGTTTTTAAATAATTGATTTTATTGCGTTTAATCATTAAACGTATTATCGGGCAACCACTGGGGATTACCTATACAAACT
>JALWSU010000133.1 GCA_026993485.1 Thiotrichaceae bacterium
GATAGGGTAATATTGCGGAATAAATTAGGCAATCGGTGGGTAAAACAAAGAATAATATTTTTAAAAAAATTCTATCTTCAAACAGATAATCCGATATGGAAACAGGAAATTTTGTCTTTATACCGTAAATTGCCGAAAAAAATTGCCTCCCAAGTTGAGATTATTGATTTTAGACTGATTGAGGATCAGGCTTGGCAAAAAAATTGGCAACGACCAGTAAAGCAAACGCTAGACAATACCATAAACAATACGAAATCTGTGATGCTTGGTGGGAAAGTAATTGGAATTTTGCGTAGTGGACAGAATCAAAATAAACGGGCAGTATTTATGCGTGGTGGCGTAAATAGCTCTCATGCACATGATGATCAAATGGCAGTAATTCTTTATGCTAAGGGTATGGAAATTTCTGGAGAATTTGGCTATGGTTTATATGCACGACCAGATCATTTAGGTTTTGGTACACGAAGTATTAGTCATAATATGGTGGTGGTCAACGAAGATTTAAAATGGCCTCGGAAATTTCCCAAATTATACAAAACTACCCCAGCAGCAGATGTTTTAGCTTTTATGCCAAAGGGAACTGCACAATTGATGGAACTGTCAGCACCTTGGCAATGGCGGCATACTGGGGTAACAGAATACCGTCGTGCTATGTGGTTGGTGGATGTGTCAGCAAAGGATTTTTACTTTGTGGATATATTTCGTGTCACAGGTGGTAAAACGCATGATTATGTATGGAATGCGCGATATTTGAAACATGCGAAAAAGGGAGATGGTTTAAGCCTAAAAGGCATTAAATTAAAACCGAAAGCGGGAATCTGGACTTTAGCAGCATTGAATAAAACCTTTCGCAATGCTACTTTTAATAAGCCCCATCAAAGTTGGGGGGAACGTCTAAGGCCAGGTGGGTTTATACAAAATCTTAAAATTCCTGGTGAAAAACTTGGCTATAAAGGTTGGAATCCCCCCCCAAGAAATGGTTATGGTTTTGTCTATAATGTGCAAATGGGTAAGACTAAAAGCAAGTGGTCAGCTATTTGGGAGTTGGGAGATAAAAATAATAACAAAATGCGTATGACTATGCTGAATGTCGAAAAACAGCTCGTTATTAGAGGTAATTCACCAACTAGGCGTATTAAACAACGTCATGCAATTGTTATCGCTCGCAGGCAACAAGAACCGAATAAACTTTTGCAAAGCCAATTTGTTAATTTGACAGAAATAGCGGCAAATGGACAATGGCCTGTGATTTCGGCAAAACGTGGTCATAGAAACAAGAATAAGGTTGCTGTTGTGGTTAATTTGAAAGATGGTAGAAAAGATGTGTTGTTATCTGGTCGCCATCCATTTGAAAAGATCACGACAGAAGGCGTGAAGTTACATGGACAATACGGTTTTGTTCGTTTTTCCAAAGAAGGAGAGGTGACAGAATTGATGTTAAATCATGGTAAATCACTGACAGTGGGTGATATTCAAGTAAAATTGCAACGGCCTGCATGGCATGGAAAGGTTATAAAAGTAAAGAAAACTTTAGCAGGTTCTCAGGTTGTGGTTAGCGGTTTCTTACCCACTGGAACTCAGATGGTTGGCTCAACTGCAATATTTGCTTCTTCTAGATACAGCCATAATGAATATTATCAGATCAAAAATGTTGAAAGTAATGGTAGCAGCAACACTTCTACAATCAACTTCGGCCATCAGAATTTGTCTTTAGGACGGACAGAAGTGAAATCTGTTAATAGGAAAACTGGCATTGTGAAAGTACGCTGGCCATTAACACTTGGTTTTTCTAAAACTTCACGAGAATTTGATGGCCGTGAACTGATTGTTGTCAATGACCCATCAAGAACAACAACAATAATATCATTTGAGGGATACAAAAAAATCAAGGTAGCTGATCCCAAAATGTTAATATCTGGAGATATTATAGAGGTTCGTGTAATTAGAGCAGGGGATAAAGTGAAAATACCTGCTTATGTTCTGTTATCAAAAGATGAAAAGAATATTTGGCACATTCAAGCTAATCAAAATGTGCTGATAAACTTGAATAAAAATAGATAACATTTAAGCTTTGCTACTTTTAACTAAACAAGCATGAACACAATCAGTCTTTTTGGAATCCAGATGCACCCGTTGACAATGCAAGAAACTGTCAAACAAATCGAATCGCGTTTGCATCAGAATCAGTTTACACAACATGTCGTGATTAATGTCGCTAAATTAGTCAATATGCAGTGGGATACCCAACTTAGAGAGTCGGTTCAGTCCTGTGATTTGATTAATGTGGATGGAACTGGAGTTGTCTGGGGTGCTAGACTGTTGGGTTATAAAATTCCTGAGCGTGTTGCTGGTATTGATTTGTTTTCTAATTTATTAGAAATGGCGCAACGAACCGGGGATAGTGTTTTTTTGTTAGGGGCGCGTGAGGAGGTTGTTACCAAAACAGTAGCAAAAGTTACTCAACTTTATCCCCAGCTCAAAATTGCTGGTTTTAATCATGGCTATTTTTGGGATGATGAAAAGGCTATTGCGGATAAGATTCGAGAATCAGGGGCGAAATTACTTTTTGTGGCAATCACTTCTCCGAGAAAAGAAAATTTTATTAACCGATGGCATGATGATTTGGGTGTTAAGTTTGTTATGGGCGTTGGAGGTACTTTTGACATTGTCGCGGGAGTGACAAGACGAGCTCCACTGTGGATGCAAAATATGGGGCTTGAATGGTTATATCGTTTATTACAAGAACCTCGCCGTATGTGGAAACGTTATACTATTACAAATAGTCAATTTGCTTGGATGTTGCTGAGAGGTTTGTTTTCTCGTAAATTTCGACAACATGGTTATGTAAAAATTATTAAATAATATTAATAGCTTATGTAGGCAGCGTCTTGATACATGAATGATAAAAAGGAGGTAATTAAATGAACACTGTAAAATCAATTAAACCAAATTATCAAAAATCAGTGAATACTATCGCTGTTAGTTTACATTTGCCAAGTGATTTGTTAAGTGCGATGAATATCAATAAAACAGTTTTTCCTTTGAGAATAAAGGAATTAATCGCACTAGAATTATTTAGAGAAGGATGTATTTCAACTGGTAAAGCGGCTGAGTTACTAGAGATTCCTAAAATTGCATTTATTCATTTATTAAAACAATATGGTATCAATTATTTTACCGAATCTCCAGCAGAACTAGTTGATCAGATATCAATTGGTACACATTTATTGACGAAGGAAATGCCATGAAAGTAGTTTCTAATGCTGGACCTTTGATTACGCTGTCTCAGGTGGGTAAAATTCATTTATTAAAAAAATTATATGGTACAATCATTATTCCTGAAACGGTGCAATATGAAATTGTTGTTCAAGGTCAAGGAGCCGCTGGTGCTGAAGAAGTGGGTAATGCTTCTTGGATAAATGTGCAAGCTGTAAAAAATCAGCTGGCAGTAGAATTTTTACGAGAACGTCTTGATGCTGGAGAGAGTGAGGCGATTGTACTTGCTACCGAGTTAAAAGCTGATTTATTGTTAATGGACGAAGCAAGAGGTCGTCGTATATCAGAAGCACATGGAATCAACTTGATTGGCACTTTAGGCTTCTTGGCTATTGCAAAAAAACGTGGCTTAATTACCAAAGTAAAACCATTATTAGAACAGCTTATAAGTGTAGGGTTTTATATGAGTTCAGATTTGTATCAAGTGATGCTGGAACAAACTGGAGAAAAATAACCATTTTGAAACTCTGAGACTTTTTACACATACTCCGCTATTTACGCCCTATTCAAATTGACGAACGTTTAATAATCCCCCCCCCATTCAAATACAATCAGGCTTAATTTTAGTGTGAAAAAAATTCTACTGATTTTCGGTACTCGCCCAGAAGCCATAAAAATGGCACCTCTAGTTAAAGCTCTTCAAAATTCCCCTAATTTTGATGCACAAGTTTGTGTTACGGCGCAACATCGGCAAATGTTGGATCAAGTATTAAACTTGTTTGATATTCAACCCAAGTATGATTTGAATATCATGCAATCGAATCAAAGCTTGTATGATATTACTGCTTCGGTTTTACTGAAACTCAAAACGGTGCTGGATGAATACCAACCCGATTTGGTGCTAGTACATGGCGATACTACGACCACATTCACGGCATCTTTAGCAGCTTTTTATCAACGCATTCCCGTTGGACACGTTGAAGCGGGTTTAAGAACTTACAATCTTGATTCCCCTTATCCTGAAGAGTTGAACCGTCAACTTACCTCTAAAATAACTCGCTATCATTTTGCGCCAACGGTTTCCAGTCGGCAAAATTTGTTGCAAGAATATATCCCTGCTGAGCAGATTATTGTTACTGGTAATACAGTGATTGATGCTTTGTTATGGGTATTGGAGCGGATTAAATCTGTACCACAACGTCGTCAGGAATTGGAAGCGTTATTAGCAAAGCAACTCAATTTCAATTTAGAAAAAACCAAGTTTATTTTAGTCACTGGGCATCGTCGGGAAAATTTTGGATTGGGTTTTGAAAATATTTGTCAGGCTCTAAAACAAATTGCAGAGCAAGAACCAGAGGTGCATATTATTTATCCTGTGCATCTCAATCCGAATGTTCGTGAACCAGTGCAACGTATTTTAAAGGGATTAGTTAATATTCATTTGATTGAGCCTTTGGATTATGAGCCTTTTGTTTATTTGATGAGTTTGGCTTATTTGATCTTGACGGATAGTGGTGGTATTCAGGAGGAAGCGCCGAGTTTGGGTAAACCTGTATTGGTGATGCGTGATACTACTGAGCGTCCAGAAGCTGTAGAGGCTGGAACTGTTAAATTGGTTGGTACAATGCGTGATACTATTGTCACGGAAGTTTTAAATTTACTTGAGAATAGCAATGCTTATGATTGCATGGCTAAGGCACATAATCCTTATGGAGATGGGAAAGCGTGTGCTCGTATTGTTGAAACTTTAAAACAGGAGATTTTATTTTGAAGAATAAAACAGTTTGTGTTGTGGGATTGGGTTATATTGGTTTGCCCACTGCTGCTTTGTTGGCTAATAATGGTTATCAAGTAATTGGAGTCGATGTTGATCCAAAAGTTGTGGAAACGATCAATCAGGGCAAGATTCATATTGTTGAACCAGATTTGGATAGTTTTGTACAATCAGCTGTGTTTTCTGGTCGCTTGAAGGCTTATACGACTCCGCAGGCAGGTGATATTTTTATATTATCTGTGCCTACGCCTTTTTATAATACTGGTGAAATACCTCAGCCCAATTTGGAATATGTATTAACAGCTACTAAGGCGATTGCACCTTATATAACAACAGGCAATCTCGTAATTTTGGAATCTACTTCACCAGTAGGGACAACGACACAGGTTTATGAAACCTTAAAGGCTGAGGGGGTAGATGTTGAGAACATTTTTATTGCCTATTGTCCAGAGCGGGTTTTGCCTGGGAAGATTATGGTGGAGTTGATAGAAAATGATCGGATTGTTGGTGGGATTAATCCCGCATCGACACAGGAAGTCAAGACATTTTATAAAACTTTTGTGCAGGGGAAAGTGTTGGAAACCGATAGTCAAACAGCAGAAATGAGTAAGCTGGTAGAGAATAGTTATCGAGATGTGAATATTGCTTTTGCGAATGAGTTATCGCTGTTGAGTGATGCTAATGGCATTAATGTTTATGAACTGATTCGATTGGCTAATCACCATCCGCGTGTGAATATTTTACAGCCAGGTTGTGGCGTGGGGGGGCATTGTATTGCTGTTGATCCTTGGTTTCTGGTAGCTAAAAATCCTGATTTAGCCAGATTAATTCATACGGCTCGTAAAGTGAATGATTTTAAAGCTGATTGGGTGATTGAAAAAGTGAAATCAACGGCTTTGGCTTTTGAGTTGGAGCAGCATAGAAAACCTAAGATTGCTTGCATGGGTTTAGCTTTTAAGCCCGATATTGATGATTTGCGGGAATCACCAGCATTGGCTATTGCTAAAGCATTGCAAACACAATTTGAGAATTTGTTGGTTGTGGAACCTAATATTAAACAACATATTGATTTTAATTTGGTTAATTATAATGATGCTGTTGAGCAGGCAGATATTTTGGTTTTTTTAGTTAAACATAAGGAATTTATTGGACTGGAACTGGATGGGAGGCTGGTATTGGATTTTTGTGGTATTTTAACGGAAGTTGAGTTTAAATAAAATATGGAAAACACAAAAAAAATCGCTTTGATCACTGGCATCACTGGACAAGATGGTGCTTACCTAGCCGAATTTTTATTAGAAAAAGGCTATGAGGTACATGGTATAAAACGCCGTGCTTCTTCATTTAATACCAATAGAATTGATCATCTTTATCAAGACCCGCATGAAGAAAATCGGAATTTTATTTTGCATTATGGTGATTTAACTGATTCTACTAATTTAATCCGTATTAATTATCCAAGAAGTTCAACCTGATGAGCTTTATAATTTGGCGGCTCAAAGTCATGTGGCGGTTTCGTTTGAAACGCCTGAATATACTGCTAATTCTGATGCTTTGGGTACTCTGCGTATTCTTGAGGCAATTCGTATTTTAGGTTTGGAGAAGAAAACCCGTTTTTATCAGGCTTCTACTTCGGAACTATTCGGTAAGGTGCAAGAAATTCATCAAACGGAAACTACTCCTTTTTATCCTCGCTCGCCGTATGCTGCGGCTAAGTTGTATGCTTATTGGATTACTGTTAATTATCGGGAAGCTTATGGTATATATGCTTGTAATGGCATACTTTTTAACCATGAAAGTCCTGTCCGAGGTGAGACTTTTGTTACTCGTAAGATTACTCGTGCATTAGCTCGTATTAAGTTGGGTTTGCAAGAGCGAGTCTATTTGGGTAATTTGGATTCTAAGCGTGATTGGGGACATGCGCGTGATTATGTTGAAATGCAATGGTTGATGTTACAACAAGAACTACCTGAAGATTATGTGATTGCTACTGGGGTTCAGTATTCGGTACGCGATTTTGTTCAAGCTGCTTGCCAACATTTGGATATGTCAGTTCAATGGCAAGGTACGGGTGTTGATGAAAAAGGCTATGATAAGGCTGGGAACTGTATTGTTGCTGTCGATCCGAAATATTTTCGACCTACCGAAGTTGAAACTTTGTTGGGTGATCCGAGTAAAGCTAAGGATAAATTAGGCTGGGAACCTCGTATTTCTTTTGA
>JALWSU010000134.1 GCA_026993485.1 Thiotrichaceae bacterium
GGGGTGTCCCCCCCCTTGCAAAATTTTTTTTTTGGGTATTTTGGGATTTTTTTGTCTGAACTGTGATTTTTGGTGATTTTTACCTTGCGCCAGTCGTTCAAGGTAACCTTGAACTCCAAGCGTCTATAGCGTTAACCGATTGCATAAAATACACCTACCTAGAAAACCTGCCAGGTTTTAAAAACCTGGCAGGTTTAATTTCTGTAAGTTAAGTCAAACCTGCCAGGTTTTAAAAACCTGGCAGGTTTAATTTCTGTAATTTAAGTCAAACCTGCCAGGTTTTAAAAACCTGGCAGGTTTAATTTCGGTTGGAGTTTCAAATACCTCCTAAACGCCCCAAAGGGCAACCACAAGGGATTGCTCCTACAAACAATGATTTACTGTAGGGGCAATCGGTTGCCCTTGTGTATAAGAGAGTGCGTTGGAACGTAGGAACTAGTAAACTATTTAGCTATGGATAAAACAGAACTTCTTGAGACAATTAATTGTGGTGAAAGTAGTAGAATCCAATTTAAGGCTAATTAATATCAACAGCCCCAATCAATTAGCTGCGGAAATGGTGGCATTTTCTAATTCTGCTGGTGGTTTGATTGGGATTCAATGATGATGGTAGCCTTGCAGGTTTGAAACCTATAAATATTAATCGTTACCCTCGTTCCCACGCACCAGCTTCACTGCCATTAAAATTACTGAGGTTTAAGTTGAAAAGATTTTGATGAAAAGCTATAGTACAAAATCAACGGATGAGATGAAAAAAATCTCAAATTCCGTTAATCCTAATTCAAACATTAATAATGGATACATTTATTATTATGACAACAATGAATTTAAACATTCCAGATGAGTTCGTAAAACGGCTAACCCAGTGTGATGAAGCAACTTTACTTGAAATTTTACAGAAAGGATTCGCTCAATACCAAGCAGAACAAAGTTTAAAAGCATACCTTCCGGATTTACAAACTGAAAATATTATTGCGGCTTCTCATAAAGCGAAAGAACATAGCCACGCTACTATTGAAGATCAAAGATTTTCGGCAATTGCTTTATTTTTAACCGATTTTTTAGCCAATACTGTGAAATCTCAATCTCAAACTTCAACACCAGCATGACTATGACTTTTTACCTTGATTCTTCCGTCGTAGATGTTTATTTGTTTGGTTTAAATAAGGAGCCGCAACGCTATCCTGACGTAGTTGCACTTTTTGATGCTATTAACGTCGGAAAAGTTGATGCGATTATCTCCGTTTATACAGTGCAAGAAGTCGCAACCTTTTGTCGTGATTATTTCCCACCACAGATTTTTGCAGCGACAACCCGTTTATCCATACAGAAATTAAAGCTTGTGCCATTGCTCACACGTTTGGAAAAAATCCAACATTATCGTCGCTTTCCTATTCGGGACAGTTCGGATCTACCACATGTTATTTTGGCTCATTTATACCAATGTGATGCACTGGTAGCTTATAATGAGCATTTTCAAGATACAGCAGCACATCTTATGCCTTATCTACTCCCTAGTGAAGCACTTAGCAAAATTGAAACCGCCAGTCAACAATAGCAAGTCACGACTCGTGCAAGGTAAGCTTGAACTCCAACATTGTTTTAATAGATGGAGTACAACGAATGAAAAAAACAACGAATAAAAACCAAATCATTTAGTTTATGATTTCTCGTTCCCACGCTGGAGCGTGGGGCAACCACAAGGGATTGCCCCTACATCACTATTTGTAGGGGCAATCCCTTGTGG
>JALWSU010000135.1 GCA_026993485.1 Thiotrichaceae bacterium
TCTTGTTTCCTAGCTTATGTTAAAAGCTTTGATTAACTACATGGATGTTATATAAACAAGGATAAGTCAAAATCGTTATGAGTAACAAATCTATACCATTCACATTACAATAAGAGGAACTATTTCGGTGGTTTTAAAATTATTGAAACTCTTATTTTTTGGGTTTTGTTGATAGGGTATGGATGTTATATAAACAAGGATAAGTCAAAATCGTTGCTTTTTGCTTTTGATTTTATCCCTGTTTATATAACATCCATGTAGTTATTTGACTGGTTCTGGCTTAGAGCTTTTCTTTATTAAGTTACACAGACTCCTCAGTCGGCTTTAGCCCTAGAAAAAAATAATAACCAACAATCAATAACAACAAACTCAATAAAATTCTATTTCCAAAACGCACATAAGGTGTTATTCCCTCATAAGGTTGGGCATTGGCGCGTAATGTAATAATTTTAAATTGTGGTGCTTGTTTAGTGATTTTTCCTTTTGCATTAATTACTGCTGAGATGCCAGTATTTGTTGCACGTAGTAAATAGCGTCCAGTTTCTAAAGCTCGCATTCGTGCCATTTCTAAATGTTGATAGGGGGCAATTGATTTGCCAAACCAAGCATCGTTGCTGACATTAACTAATATTTTTGCTGTGGGTAAACTTTTGCGTACTAGTTCTCCAAAGGCATCTTCATAACAAATTGAAATGCCTATGATTTGCCCAGCACTTTTGAGAGTTGTTTGTTCGCCAGTTCCTGCGGAAAATTCTGACATTGGTACATTTAATAATTTGAATAAATTTCCAAGTATGATTTGGAAAGGAATATATTCACCGAAAGGTACTAGATGTTGTTTATAGTAAAATCCTGGTTCTGTGCCGATACTGGCAACGCTATTAAAATAACGTCCATCTTCTTTTAGCACTGGAATACCGATCAAAAAATCGGTATCGTAATTTTGGTGTTCAGCGGCTAAACTGTTTAAAAAATCGGGCATATATAATTGTAAATCATTATAAAACAATGGGATAGATGTTTCTGGCCAAATAATTATATCTGCGTCACGATTTCCTTTGCTTAAGTTTAAATAGCGTTGCATACTGGGAATTTGGTTGCCTTGTAACCATTTGAACTCTTGTGGGATATTGCCTTGAACTAGAGCGATTTTTAAAGGTTTATCAATTGGTTGAGTCCATGATCTTGTTGATAACAACCAGCCACTTCCCCAAATTGTTACTAATACAGCTAAAGCAATAAGCTGGTTTTTGAAATTACTTTGGAAAGCAAAAACGAGAATACTGGCGGAAAGTGCAACTATCCAGCTAACACCATAAACGCCGAATATGGGGGCGAAGCCATTTAGTGGTGAATCAATTTGGCTGTAACCCAGACTTAACCAAGGAAATCCAGTAAATAACCAGCCTCGTAGCCATTCCATTAATGTCCAAGTAGCTGGTAATAAAATTAATAACTTACTAGAACTATTCTGGGGAAAAAAGTGCGTTAATGCTGCGCCTAATAGAGCTGGATAAGTTGCTAACACGAGTACAAATAGAGCGGTTAAAATAATAGCTATTGGTAGTGAGACGCCGCCGAATTGATAAAAACTAATATATACCCATGATGTACCGACACTAAAAAGGCTGACACCATAAAGCCAGCCACGCCAAAAAGCGCGTTTTGCCGAAATATTTTGCCATAAGAAAAATAATAAGGCTGGCGATAATATTGCAATGGGAAATAAAGAATAAGGTG
>JALWSU010000136.1 GCA_026993485.1 Thiotrichaceae bacterium
CGATCTCTTGTGGTGGTCCCGGTGGAGGGGCAATCCGTTGTTGTGGCCCTTGTGTAGGGGCAATCCCTTGTGGTTGCCCTTATGTAGGGGCAATCCCTTGTGGTTGCCCTGCGCTCCAGCGTGAGAACGAGAGTACTGCCAAAGCTAAACCTTTGGACTCCAATTATTAAAATTCAGATTTTTTTCAAAAAGTCAATAAATAAAAACTTGAGCATCAAGTAAAACAAAGCTTACACTTTTTTTGAACGTTGTTTTTGTCGAATTTTTCTTTGTTGTTTCATTGAAACTTTACGATTACGCCGGCGGCTAGAAGCTTGATTCTTATTTCCTGATATTTCAGGATTTTTGGTTAAATATTGTGCCAAACTATGTACAGTTGGATGTTCAAACAGTTCTACTACTGAAATTTCTTGGTCAAAAATTGCCTGCAATTTTGATTGCAATTGGACAACCATTAATGAATGCCCACCTAAATCAAAAAAATTGTTGTGAATACCAATTTTCTCAAACTCAATATTAAGAACCTCTTGCCAAACTTTAGCAATGGAGCGTTCGGCATCAGTTTCTGGCATAATATAGCTATTATCTTCTGTAGCTATATTTACTGGGGCAGGAAGAGCATTGCGATTGATTTTACCATTAGGAGTTAATGGAAATGCCTCTAAGATCATAAAAAATGCAGGTACCATATAATCTGGTAATTTTGTCTGGAGAAATTCGCGTAGTTTTTCTGGAGTCAAATTAGAATTTTCTTCTGGAACTGGAACTATATATGCCACTAAATGCTTATTACCGGGTTGATCTTCTCGAATAATAGTAACAACGTCGCGTACCGCAGGATGTTGTGTCAATACGGTGTCAATTTCTCCTAACTCAATGCGAAATCCACGAAGTTTTACCTGATTGTCTTTTCTACCTAAAAACTCAATATTGCCATCTGGCAAATAGCGTCCTAAATCACCAGTTTTATAAAGTCGTTTTTTGAGAACTGGATGGACAATAAAGCTGGCATCGGTTTTTTTCTGATCTCCCCAATAGCCACGTGCCAAGCCTACGCCACCAATATAAAGATAACCAGGTACTAACAATGGACAAGCTTGTAATGAATCATCTAAAACATAGAAACTTTGATTTGCCAAAGGTTTACCATAAGGAATACTGCGCCAACTTGGATTAATTTCCTCAATTGGATAATAAATTGACCAAATACTAGCTTCTGTTGCCCCCCCCAAACTGATAAGCTGCGCTTGTGGCCATAATTCTTTCATCCGCTTTGGTAAGTTTAAAGGAATCCAATCGCCGCTCATCATAGCTAAACGTAAAGAATTTGGAACCTGTTCTGCGGTTTGCTCATTAAGATAATCCACTAACATTTGCATTAAAGCAGGTACAGTATTCCATACTGTAATATTGTGTTGTGTAATTAACTTAGTCCAATGGGCAGGTTCTTTAGTAGTTGGAGCTGCTGGAATAATTACAGTTCCCCCAGCTGCTAATAAACCAAACACATCATAAACAGATAAATCAAAGTTTAGAGCTGATAATGCGAGAACGCTATCTTGAGAACCAACTTGAAAACGTTTGTTAATATCTATGATTGTATTTACAGCACCACGATGTTCAATTAAAACACCTTTTGGCTTACCTGTAGAACCAGAGGTGTAAATCATATAAGCCAAATGTTCAGATTGCACAGTACTGATAGGATTTGTGACTAATTCTTCAGAAAGCTTCTCACTATTATCTAAACAAATAATTTCTACTTGCTCAGATGGCAAATTCTTGACTAAACTCGATTGAGTCAGTAGCACTTTGACAGAAGCATCTTCTAATAACAAAGCCAGCCGTGCAGATGGAGAAGTAGGATCTAAAGGCAAGTATGCGCCCCCTGCCTTGAGAATTCCAAGCAAGCCGATCACCATTTCAATTGAACGCTCAATGCAAATACCTACCATCATTTCAGGTTTAACGCCCAATTTTTGTAAATAATGAGCTACTTGATTAGCCCGTTGGTTTAAGTCCACATAGCTCAATTCTTGGTTTTCAAAGATAACAGCAATAGAATCTGGTGTTTTTTCTACTTGTGCTTCAAATAACTGATGTAAACATTTATTCTTCTCAGGAAAATCAACTTCAGTATTATTCAACTCTAATAATAATTGTTGTTCAGCTTGAGTCAACAAAGACAGTTTAGAAATTGGTTCTAATGGATTAGCTAACAGCCAGTCAAGCACCGCCTCTAAATGTCCAACAATTCTCTCTACTGTACTCGCCTCAAACAAATCGCTATTATACTTCATACTACCAGCAAGCGATTCTCCATCCTCAAGCAGCTCTAAAGCTAATTCAAATTGCCCCTCCTGTTGAGGAATCTCAAAATGCTCTAAGTTCAAACTAGCTGAAATAAGTTGTTGATCTTGAATTTGAATTTTAGCCGTATCTGGTTGCTGTTGCAAAGTAAAATCTACTTGGAGAAATGATAAACGACTAGTATCACGGTTAGGCTGAAGACGTTCTAATAATAAGGAAAATGGATACTCCTGATGATCTAATGCTCCCAATACCGTTTGACCTACTTGAACTAAAAAATCTTTAAACTTTAACTCCGAATTTAAAAACGCTCGCAAAAGCACACGATTAGAAATATTCCCAACCAGATGAGTAAATTTTCTTTGAGTTCTATTAGTCATCATAGAACCCACAATAATATCCTCTTGACCAGTATAACGATAAAGCAAAATCTGGAAAGCCGCTAAAATCACCACAAACAAACTAGTTCCCTCAATTTGCGCCATTTTCCGAATTCGCCTAGTTAAACTATCCTCAAAAACCACAGAAACTGAAGCACCTTGATAAGTTTGCACAGAGGGATGAGGATGATCAGTAGGCAAAGTTAGAATTGGTAAATCACCAGCTAATTGCTGTTTCCAATAAGCCCATAAACGTTCCCCTTTTATACTCGCTAACATATCCTGTTCCCAACGGACAAAATCAGCATATGTGGATTCTAAACGCGGCAAAACCTGCTCAGCATCAGCTTTACCCAACTTAATAGCAGGATACAATACCCGAAATTCCTCCATCAAAAGCCACAAAGACCAAGCATCAATAACCAAATGATAAAAACTCATCAATAAAACATATTCTTGTTCACTACGAGTAAATAAATACAACCGTGTTACTGGACCAAGCTCTAAATTAAAGGGTTGTTTATGAGCAGCAACAACTTGTTGCTTTAAATACTCTAAACTCCAATTAGAAGCATCTATTTGCTCTAGACGAATACTCAGATTCTTATGTACCTTTTGAAAAGCTTGCCCACCATCCATACTAAAAGTAGTACGCAAACAAGCATGACGATTTATTAAAGCCTGCAAAGTCTGTTCTAATATCCCTAAATTCAAACTGGAACGAATATGTAAAGGTAAAGAAACATTATAAACCCCACTACTATTTTCAGGATCAAGTTGATATAAAAACCACATAGCTCGTTGCGAGTGTGAAAGCGGATAATATTCTTCAAAAGAAGGCTGTTGAATTTCCATTAAGTCAAGAGACTCCAGGATGCTTACAATAGGAGAGTTTGCTTGCTTAATAACCGCAGCCAAAACTTGTTGAAAATCGCTTAAAATCCGATTAATCGTTGTAGTCTCAAATAGATCAATATTATACTCCATCATACCCGTTAAGCCTTGGCCTTGGTATTTCGTCAATTCAGATTCTTCATATAGGTATAATGCTAAATCAGTTTTTGTCGTTTTAGTGTGAACTTCTGAGACACTAGTTTTCAAATCAAGTAATTTCAGAGGAGGCAAATGCATATTTTCAAATACAAATGCCACTTGAGTTAAAGGTGGTAAACTCAGATTTCGTTTTAATCGCAATGCCGCAAGAATTTGTTCAGTTGGGACATTTTGATGAGCATAAGCTTCTAAACAAACTTTACGTGTTCGTGTTAATAAATCTTGGAAACTTGGGTTTCCTGACAAATCAATACGTAATGCTAATACATTGACGAAAAAACCTATAATTGACTCGGTTTCACTCGGATTACGATTAGCAACCGGACTACCAATAATAATATCTTCTTGACCACTATAATATCGAAGTAAAGTTGCAAAAGCTGCAAGCAAAGTCATGAAGATACTTGTACCTGCTTGTTTACTTATCTCCCTGATTTGTTGGGTTAGTTCTCTACTGATGGCTATGGATTGCGTATTGCCTCTAAAGGTTTGAATTTTAGGACGTGGTTTATCAAGGGGAAGTTTTAGTAGTTCTGGAGCATTTGCTAACTGCTTTCGCCAATAATTGAGTTGCTCTTCTAATCTATTGCCACTTAACCATTGTCGTTGCCAGTTAGCAAAATCCACATATTGAATCGTAAGCGCAGGTAAAGGAGAACTCTTATTTTGTGAAAATGCATTATAAAGCGTTGATAATTCATGAATAAAAATTCCCATAGAATAACCATCAGAAATAATATGGTGCATATTTACCAGCAAAATGTAAGTTTCAGCATCCAATTGAAACAATTTGGTGCGAATTAAGGGGCCTACTGACAAATCAAAAGGAATTTGTACTTCTTCAGTTATTAGTCGCTGCGCTTGTGCTTCTATTTCTGGTTTATCAAGTGAAAATTCTTGTAAATTGGTAATAGGCAATTGATAATCAGTAAAAGAAAATTTATGAATTACTGGAACAGGTTTGCCATTAACCCTTGAAAAAGTAGTACGGAGAGTTTCGTGACGCTGTATAATTTCAGCTAAACTTTGTTCAAGAGCAGCAAAATTCAGTGAACCCTCTAAGCGTGCTGCTACAGGTAAATTATAAGTAGCGTTTTTTGTCGTCTCCAGTTGATCCAAAAACCACAATCTTTGTTGCACAAATGAAATCGGCAGCTCTTGCTCTCTTGAAATAGGTTGAATTGCTTGTTCCAAAATAGCTTGTTGCTGCAAAAATTGTATAATTTCAGCCTTGCGCTTACCCAATTCTGCCTGTATTTCTGGTGTAACTTTACCTTTCGGAGCCTTACAACGTAAGCGTTCCCCTTCGAGAGTTATGTGAATATTTTGCTCACGCAAATCAGATAAAAATACCTCAATATTTTTCATAAGTCGATTTCCTCCCACTCAATTGACGAATCACTCGCTTGTAGTTTTGATTTAATCAGCTTAACTAAATCTATAATACTTATACCTTCCATTAATTGTTCCATTGGTATATAAACATCCAACTTATTCCTTAACATATTTATTAGTTCAACCGCTTTTAAAGAATCAAGTCCCATTGTATTCAATGCTTGTTGCACATCAATTTGGGAAGAATTTAATTTGAGAACCTCAGCTAACTCCGTTTGGAGAAAATTTGTTAATATTTGATCATATTCGTTAATTGAGGCTTGGTCTAATTTTTTTCTAAGTTCTTCTTTTAAAAATAGTTTATTTGAACTTACCTCAGCAGAATTTTCTCGCCATTCCCCCACAATATTTAAGCCACTGCCATTCAAAAAACCTTCTCGACAAGCATGACGTTGAATCTTGCCACTAGTAGTTTTTGGAATACTTGCTATCCTAAGCAATAATACTGCATAAACAGAAAGATTATATTGTTCAGAGACTGCTTTCCGAATACTGCTTATGGTTTCATCAACATTGAATTCTGTAGAAAATTTGGGTTTTAAAGGAATTTGATTGTTAATTTGACGATGATCTGAACCAGAACGACGATCTAAACCAGAACGACGCTCGAAACCAAAACGACGCTCGACACCAGAACGACGCTCGACGCCAGAACGACGATTATGACGTGGCCCATAACGGCGTTCAACCTCAACCGCAACAATTAAGCGTTCTTCGCCATTGATGTTGACCGAAAAAGCAGCAGAATTCCCTGGCTGCAATCTTGGATGACTCTGTTCTACGGTTTTTTCAATATCTTGGGGATAATAATTACGGCCTCTAATAATTATAAGGTCTTTAAGGCGACCAGTAACAAACAGTTCTCCATTCTGCATAAATCCTAAATCACCAGTGCGTAAAAATGGCCCTTCATTAGTATCAGCAATATAGGCATGGAAAGTTTGTTCGGTTTCGGTAGGCTTCTTCCAATATCCTTGTGTGACATTTGGCCCAGACACCCAAATTTCCCCAACTTGTTGATTAGAACAACCACGAAAAGTTTTTGGATCAACAATCACAATTTTTTGCTCTAAGCAGGATTTCCCACAACCAATAATAGCTCCCTTATATGACTTCTCTGACGACTCCACTACACGATTTACCTCAAGGGCTGTTGTTTCCACTTGATAAATTTTCGGAAGATTAGTTTTAAAAGTAGCAGATATGAGCAATGTAGCCTCAGCCATCCCATAGCAAGGAGAAAATGCTTGACGTTTAAAACCGCAAGCTTTAAAAGTTGCAGTAAATCGGTCTAATGTTTCCGCGCGAATTGGTTCTGCACCACTAAAAGCTACTTCCCAATGACTGAGATCAAGTTTAGCCCGCTGTTCACTTGTAATCTTATCAACGCATAAATCGTAAGCAAAATTAGGACCTCCACTAGAAGTGGCATTATAATCAGAAATTGCTCGCAACCAACGGTAAGGCTTATATAAAAACGCCATTGGAGACATAAGAATACAAGGAATTCCAAGATATAAAGGCTGTAAAATATTACCAATCAGTCCCATGTCATGAAATAAAGGCAACCATCCGACCACAACATCTTGTTCACTGTATCCAAACCCTTGTTTAATCATTTCTTCGTTGTATAGCAAGTTACCATGACTCACCATCACACCCTTGGGCTTCCCCGTAGAACCTGAAGTATATTGAAGAAAAGCCAAGCTATCTTTATGTATTGCAGGCTCTTGCCAAGCCAAAGCCTTAGCATCAATAAGATTATCAGTGACAAGCCAGTGCAAATCTTTCAATTCAGGAACATGGGCAATTCTCTGCTCCATCTCAGAAAAAATAGCATTTGTAGTTAAAACGACACTAGCCTGCGCGTCTGCAACAATAGCCAGCATACGAGGATCAGTACGTTTACGTCGAGGAGGGTAAGTCGGTACAGCTATAATTCCAGCATATAGGCAAGCGAAAAAGGCGACAATATAATCCAAGCTGGGAGGATATAACAATAAGGCACGATCACCTATTGCTACCAGATTC
>JALWSU010000137.1 GCA_026993485.1 Thiotrichaceae bacterium
GTTAATCCCTTAATCAAATCAATCACAGTTCAGACAATCATTAAGTCTGAACTGTGATTAGTATGATTTATGTGATTGACTTTGATTTAAAAACAATCAAAATCACAGTTAATCCATTAATCAAATCAATCACAGTTCAGACAATCATTAAGTCTGAACTGTGATTAGTATGATTTATGTGATTGACTCTGATAAAAAAACAATCAAAATCACAGTTAATCCCTTAATCAAATCAATCACAGTTCAGACAATCATTAAGTCTGAACTGTGATTAGTATGATTTATGTGATTGACTTTGATTTAAAAACAATCAAAATCACAGTTAATCCCTTAATCAAATCAATCACAGTTCAGACAATCATTAATAAAATCTTAAGTAATCACCGACGGCTTGTCACGCCCAGTATATTTCTTAATTTCCGCCAGTTCTTCCGCCAAATTAATCAAATCAGCCAAAGCCGTTTGAGCATCTACATTCTGTTTAGCAACATCTGCCTCAAACGATTCCAAATAAACCCGCAAAGTTGCCCCTTCAGTACCAGTTCCAGAAAGTCGAAACACAATACGCGAACCATCTTTAAAACCAATTCGTAAACCTTGATTTTTACTTATACTCTTATCAATTGGATCGGTATAACTAAAATCATCACAATAATCAACAATGTAGCTACCAAAAGTTTTACCTTGCAATTGCTTGAATTTATTAGATAAATTCTCCATTAAAGCTTGCGCCTGTTGTGCATTTACGCCCTCATAATCGTGCCGAGAATAAAAATTACGCCCATATTTTGCCCAATGTTCAGCTACAATATCCGCTACAGATTCTTGGCGAACTGCTAAAATATTCAGCCAAAATAGCACCGCCCATAAGCCATCCTTTTCCCGCACATGATTTGAGCCAGTACCAAAGCTCTCTTCTCCACATAAAGTAACTTGGTTCGCATCCAGTAAATTCCCAAAGAATTTCCAACCAGTCGGCGTTTCAAAACAATTAATTCCCAAAGCCTCAGCTACCCTATCTGCCGCAGCACTTGTTGGCATAGAACGAGCAATTCCCGTTAAACCATCTTTATAACCCGGTACTAAATGAGCATTCGCAGCCAAAATCGCCAGACTATCAGAAGGAGTAACAAAAAACCGCGGGCCTAAAATCATATTGCGATCCCCATCACCATCAGAAGCAGCTCCAAATTTTGGCGCATCAATAGCAGACATGATATTTACTAAATCACTCGCATAAGTCAAATTCGGATCAGGATGTCCCCCGCCAAAATCCTCCAAAGGTACGCCATTCATCACGCTACCCGCAGGCGCACCTAATTTATCTTCAAGAATGACTTTCGCATAAGGACCAGTAATCGCGTGCATTGCATCAAAACACATTGTAAAACCCGATTGAAACCAAGCTTTGATCTTATCAAAATCAAACAATTGCTCCATGATTTCCGCATAATCAGCAACAGGATCAATAATCTCAACAATCATCTCCCCCACTTGCGTTTCACCCAATATAGATAAATCAATATCAGGCGCATTAATGATATGATATTCTCTGATTTTTTGAGAATGCTCATAAATAGCATTAGTCACCTTCTCAGGAGCTGGACCACCATTACTGATATTGTATTTAATCCCAAAATCACCATCAGGACCACCAGGATTATGGCTAGCAGACAAAATAATGCCCCCAAAAGCCTGATGTTTACGAATCACAGCAGAAGCGGCAGGCGTAGACAAAAAACCATCTTGTCCAACCAATGCCCGCCCAAAGCCATTAGCAGCAGCGATTTTCAAAATAGTTTGAATAGCAGTTTTATTATAATAACGACCATCACCCCCAATAACGAGCGTTTTACCCTGAAAATCCTCCAAAGCGTTAAAAATAGATTGGGTAAAATTCTCCAGATAATGGGGCTGTTGAAATTCCGTAACTTTTTTACGCAAGCCAGAAGTACCCGGCTTTTGTCCAGCAAATGGGCTAGTATTCATAAGGATTCCAATTTATATTAATGATAAAAAGTGGTTATTTTAACCCAAATTCCCTATTAAAGGAGTGAAAAAATGCAAACTACTGTTAATATTAAAAAAATCTTAGCAATCGTTATTATCTTAAGCCTATTTACATTCATTTTGCGGATCAATTTACCGCCCAATGATATTGCAAACAATCTGAAATTCAAGGAAAATATAGGATTGCTTGAAGGATTAGCAGCAAATACACTGCTATCTCAAACGATTGCAAATTGGCAAATTACGGATTTAATTGTCATCAAATTCGCCTATTCAGACAGATTGAAAATGAGCTTAATTGCGCTACCATTTCAGAAATGGCAATTGTTGGAAGAAAAGCAGTAAAAAACCTCCGAGGTTTTGAAAACCTCGGAGGTTTATACTCTGCACCTTCACAATTTGAACAATTTGTTTTTGAACTGGAGTACAAGGTTACCTTGTACCACCGCTTGTCGTGCAAGGTAACCTTGCACTCCGAGCCTCGACAAATCTATTATATTTAGCTAAACTGGAATACAAGGTTACCTTGTACCACCGCTTGTCGTGCAAGGTAAGCTTGCACTCCGAGTGTTGAGGTTGGAGTTCAAGGTTACCTTGAACGAGCTTAATACTAATAATTATTTGAATAACAGAAATAAATAATCAACGATTACGAGATACAACTATGGATTTAATAGACGAAATCAAAACCTTATCCAACAAAATCTCCAAGCAAATAAATGTTATAAAGACTGAAGAAGCCACAAAAACTGCGCTTGTTATGCCATTTATCAGTATGCTGGGATACGATATTTTTGATCCAAATGAAGTTGTGCCAGAATACACGGCAGATCATGGCACTAAAAAAGGCGAAAAAGTCGATTATGCTATTATCAAGGATGGCAAAGCCATTATACTTTTTGAATGCAAATGGCATGGAATTGACTTAGACAAAGAGCATAAATCTCAACTTTATCGCTATTTCAGCGTCACCGAAGCTAGGTTTGCCATACTAACAAATGGCATTATTTACCGTTTTTATAGCGATATTGATGAACCCAATAAAATGGACTCCAAGCCCTTTTTAGAATTAAATATGCTGGATATTAATGAAACAGTAGTAGAAGAACTCAAAAAATTCACTCGATCATTTTTTGATTTAGACAAAACCATCACGATCGCAACCGAATTAAAATATACCAACAGTATCAAACGTATTCTCTCAAAACAGATCAACCAACCCTCTGAAGAATTTGTAAAATTTTTTGCCAGCCAAGTTTATCCAAATAAATTAACTAAATCAGTCAAACAATTATTTGAAGGACTAGTTAAAAAAGCCTTACAACAATTCCTAAATGACCGAATTAATGAACGATTAAAAACAGCTTTAGCCGCTGAACAAATAGCATCAAATGTAGATTCTGCCACCATTTCTCAAAAGGATGACTTAACAAAAACAAACTCCAAAAAAAGCCGGCAAGATAGGATTGAAACAACAGATGATGAAATAAAAGGACATAAAATTATTATGGATATTTTGAAAGATATTGTTGAACCTAAAAGAGTGGTAATGCGTGATGCAATAAGTTATTGCGCCATCTTATTTGATAATAATAACCGAAAACCAATTTGTAGACTGCATTTCAACAACCCAAAGCGACTGAAATTAGAATTTTTTGATAAAAAAAATACAAATAAAACCAAGGTTTCTATTAATGAAGTTAATGATATTTATCAATATGCTGATAGATTAAAGGAAACAATCAACTATTATTTGAAGCAATGATAATTCGATTGTGCTATAAACCTCCGAGTTTTTGAAAACCTCGGAGATTTTTTACTCAAGCATCCATCAGAAAACAATCCAGATTCTCTGGTGTAATTATTTGGGTTTCACAGTGTGGATAGGCTTTAGTAAAGGTTTTTGGAAATCGCGCTTTAGCATTGGCATTCCATTTGAACTCCCACGCAAATAGTTTGCCTTCGCGTTCTTCAAGGTAGTCAATTTCCTGCTGCTGAGCAGTGCGCCAAAAATAGCAATTGACACTCAATCCTCTATTCGCCATATACTTCATTCGTTCGCTGACTAAAAAATTTTCCCATAGCGCACCTATATCATTACGCAATTCCACTGGATTAAAATACTTAATAACGGCATTACGTACTCCATTATCATAAAAATAGATTTTTCGAGTTTTTTTAAGTTCATTACGTAAATTACGGCTAAAAGCACCTAGCCGAAAAACTACATAAGCCTTTTCTAAAATGGAAATATATTTTTCCACAGTTTCGTTATTCAATCCCGTTATTTTTCCCAATTCATTATAAGAAACTTGGTTACCAATTTGAAAGGCGAGTGCTTGCACCAATCTTTCCAATCGTTCTGGTTTCTGGAGATTTTCCAAAATGAGAATATCTTTATAAAGGTAACTATCTACTAATTGTGAAAGCAGTGCTGATTCATCACCTATTTGCTTAACAATATCTGGATAATAGCCATAAACCAGACGATGAGTTAAAAGCCGACGCTCTTCAATTAAACCATGATGAGTTACCATTTCTTCCCAAGAAAGTGGATAAAGGTGATATTGCCATTTGCGTCCAGTCAAAGGTTCATTCATACGATTAGCTAACTCGAAAGCGGAAGAACCAGTGGCTATAACTTTAACACTAGGGATATTATCGACAATCAGCTTAATAGTTATTCCTATATTATTAATTCGCTGCGCTTCATCTATTATTAATAAAGTGTGCTTACCGATCAGATTTTTTAAATGCGTAGAAGTTATATTTGATAAAACTTGTCGTATATCTGGTTCATCACCGTTCCACCATAAAATAGGTTCATCGATTTTTAAGCTAAGTTGGCGCAATAAAGTGGTTTTACCTACTTGCCTGGGACCAATTAAGATAATGGCTTTTGGATCCTTAAGTCTTTTTTTAATTAAATTGCTTAGATGGCGTTTGATTAGCATTTTAGTCGCATATCCGCAAATTATTATATTCTTTTACGATTAAAATGGCTAAATAATATATTTATATAGTGAATTTGTCAAAATAGTAGGTAGCAGTAAAAAAACCTATCAACTTAAGATGTCTTAAACAATTTTTTTAGCAGCGCTCGTTGTCTGAGATTCGTTGTACTCCATCCTTTAACTTGTTGGAGTCCAAAGCTTTAGCTTTGGATTCCAAGAAAAACATCGTTTTTTTTTATTTATGGACAAGTATATTAAATTTTAAAAGATTGTCTAAACCTCCAAGGTTTTCAAAACCTCGGAGGTTTAGACTAAAATCTTTAAACAGCTAAAACGGTAAATTCAAGTTGCCATCAATCGCTAAAAATTGCTGACGAAAATTATTTTGAATCCTTTCCAAAGCTTCTTGATTATCGGCTTCAAAGCGAATAACTAAACAAGGTGTAGTATTAGACGGGCGTACTAAGCCCCAACCATCTGCAAAATCGACACGGATTCCATCTATAGTTCTCACCCTTACGTTTGTACCTTTGAAATTAAAACTCTTGCGGATTTTCTCCATTAATTGATAATGTTCACCAAATTCGGCTAGTTCCAATTTCAGTTCAGGCGTATTCACAGCATTTGGTAGTTCCGCAAATACTGCTTCGGGAGTACGACTATCTTTTGATAAAATTTCTAATAAACGGGCGGCAGTATATAAAGCATCATCAAAACCATACCAGCGTTCTTTAAAGAAAATATGCCCACTCATTTCTCCGCCGAGTAATGCACCAGTTTCTTTAATCTTAGCTTTAATAAAAGAATGTCCAGTTTTCCACATTAGAGGTTTACCGCCAGCCTGTTCAATGGCTGTTTCCAAATAGCGCGTACATTTGACATCATAAATAATTTCTGCTTCTGGATGGCGTTTTAATAAATCAGTTGCATATAAAATCATTTGACGATCTGGCCAAATCACTCTACCTTGAGCATCCACTACACCTAAACGATCTCCATCGCCATCAAAGGCTAAACCTAAATCTGCTTCCTGTTCCTGAACTGTTTTAATTACATCTTGTAGATTTTCAGGCATACTTGGATCAGGATGATGATTGGGGAAATGTCCATCAATTTCACAAAATAATTCAAGAACTTCACAACCTAAAGCCCGAATCAGTTTCGGTGCCAATTCACCCGCAACACCATTGCCACAATCGACAACAACTTTAAAAGGACGTGCTAATTTAACATCCTTTTTAATACGATCAATATAAACGTCGCCAATATCAGCAGTTTCCAAATGTGTTCCAATACCACTGATTAAATCAGCATTTTTAATGCGCCTCTCAAGGGCTAGAATCCTCTCCCCAGAAAGGGTATCCCCCGCAATCATCATTTTTAAGCCATTATAATTCGGTGGATTATGACTACCTGTCAGCATCACTCCGCTACCAGCATTAAAATGATAAGTAGCAAAATATAGAACTGGTGTAGGAACCATACCGATATTAATCACATTACGCCCTGTAGATTTCAAACCTGTAATTAAACCCTCTAATAATGCCTGCCCCGATAAACGCCCATCGCGTGCGACAACTATATTAGGTTGATTAAGTGCTGCCGCTTCACTGCCAAGTGCTTTACCGATTTGCTCAGTAATCGCTGGAGTTAGGGCATCATTACCAATTTTAGCCTCCTCAGCGGCGTTTTGTGGCACAATACCACGAATATCATAAGCTCTAAAAATAGACATGCTAGTTTTTTTTCCTGTTTGTTTTGGGTTTTGATTGTCTGAACTGTGATTTTTGTGATTTATGTGATTAACTATGATTTAAAAAATAATCCAAATCACAATTGTCTGAACTGTGATTTGTGTGATTAAATGATAGACTTTGATTTAAAAACTAATCAAAATCACAATTGTCTGAACTGTGATTTTTGTGATTAAATGATAGACTTTGATTTAAAAACCAATCAAAATCACAATTGTCTGAACTGTGATTTGTGTGATTAAATGATAGACTTTGATTTAAAAACCAATCAAAATCACAATTGTCTGAACTGTGATTTGTGTGATTAAATGATAGACTTTGATTTAAAAACCAATCAAAATCATAGTTAATCCCTTAATCAAATAAATCACAGTTCAGACAATCACAATTATCTGAACTGTGATTTTTGTGATTAAATGATAGATTTTGATTTAAAAACCAATCAAA
>JALWSU010000138.1 GCA_026993485.1 Thiotrichaceae bacterium
AGGATTATCAGGATTAAAAATAATCAAGTTAATCTAGTTAATCCTTAAAAATCAAGGTTCAGACAGTTTACAGTCTGAACCCTGATTACAAAGGATTTTCAGGATTATCAGGATTAAAAATAATCAAGTTAATCTAGTTAATCCTTAAAAATCAAGGTTCAGACAGTTTACAGTCTGAACCCTGATTACAAAGGATTTTTCGGATTTTTAGGATTAAAAATAATCAACTAACTAATAACCAATATAAATTCTTGAAATAAAATATAAAATTTTCAAAATATCACAACAAAACCATGCCAAAAATATTCGACAACATACATAAAGACTTTTTACCAACCCTCCAAGAAACCATCAAAGTCGCCTATCGTGCTGATTTTTGCATTGGTTATTTTAGATTAAGCGGTTGGCTACATTTAGATAAATCTATTGATAAATTCAGCGGTGGAGATGGTAATTGTTGCCGCCTATTAGTTGGAATTAATCGGGATAAACCTGAAAAAATTTCAATGGATAATAGAACTGCTATTCAATTAAAAAAAGAACTTGCGGCTGATTTTCGACAACAATTAGCTCAAACTATCCCAACTAATCAGCAAGAAGCTACTTTGCGGCGTTTAGTTCAACAATTACGACAGCAAAAAGTTATTATTAAACTCTTTTTGAGTTCTCCACTCCATGCCAAACTTTATCTTTTGTTTCGTAAAGATAAATTTAGTCCAGTAATCGGTTATTTAGGCAGTAGTAATTTAACTTATGCAGGATTATTGGGGCAAGGAGAACTCAACGTTGATGTCATAGAAGGTGATGCTTGTCAAAAGCTTTCAAATTGGTTTGAAGCACGCTGGCAAGATCGCTGGTGTTTGGATATTTCTAAGCAACTAATTGAAATTATTGAACAAAGTTGGGCGCGTGAAGAACTAATTCCGCCTTATCATATTTATTTAAAAATGGCTTATCATCTTTCTCAAGAGGCTAGGGCAGGTTTAAATGAGTTCACAGTTCCGCGTGAATTTGGCAATAAATTGTTTGATTATCAAGCGGCTGCGGTGCGTTTGGCGGCTCGACATTTAAATCAGCGTGGCGGCGTTTTAATTGGTGATGTTGTCGGATTAGGTAAAACTTTGATGGCTACTGCTTTGGCGAAAATTTTTGAAAATGTTTATCGGCTTGAAACTTTAATTATTTGTCCGAAAAATCTAGTTTCTATGTGGAAAACTGGTTATTGTGATAAATATCTCAAAATGGCTACAGTCTTATCTGTGACAATGGTTAAAAAATTGGCGAATTTGAAACGCTATCATTTAGTCATTCTTGATGAAAGCCATAATTTACGCAATCGTAACGGGCAACGTTATAAAGCTATTCGAGATTATATTGAAAAAAATGATTGCAAAGTCGTGTTATTGTCTGCTACTCCTTATAATAAAACTTATCTGGATTTGGCTAATCAATTGAGGTTATTTATTCCAGAAACTCAAAAACTCAGTGTTAGCCCAGAAAAATTAATTGCCGAATCTGGTGGTATTAATGTTTTTACCAGTAAAAATCAATGCAATCCATATTCTCTAGCCGCTTATGAAAAAAGTGAATATCCAGAAGATTGGCGCAAATTAATGCGTTTATATATGGTGCGTCGTACTCGTAGCTTTATTCAGGATAATTATGCTTTTACCGATTCTGAAACAGGGCAAAAATATTTGTTGCTAGAAAATGGTAAACGTGCCTATTTTCCAAATCGTTTACCGAAAACTGCGACTTTTCAAATTGATGAACAGTATCAAAAACTGTATTCAGAAAATGTGGTTAAAAAAATTGCTGCTTTGAATTTACCTCGTTATGGTTTGGGTAAATATATAGAACCTAATGTTGCAATGTCAAAAAAAGAAGAACAAATCGCTAAGGATTTATCGAGAGCTGGTAAACGCTTAATTGGTTTTTGTCGTACTAATTTATTTAAGCGTTTAGAAAGTAGTGGCAAAGTGTTTATTTTGTCGCTGGAACGCTTGATTATGCGGAATAGTATTTATTTATACGCCTTGCAAAATGACAAAGAGATTCCAATTGGAACTCAAGATTTATCTAGTTTTGATACTCGTTTTAATGATGATGAGGAGGATTCCGTTACAACAAACAGTTTTAAAACTTTAGCAGAATTTCAACAAGCAGCGGAGAAAATTTATGATGTTTATAATAGTAGTAGTAAAGAGAAAAAACGCTTTAAATGGCTTGCTGCGAATTGTTTTTCTAAGGAATTAAGCAAGCAATTGCAAGCAGATTCAGAAACTTTACTTGAAATTTTAAACGATTGCGGAGATTGGCAAGCGGAGCAAGATGAGAAATTAAATAGTTTAGAAACAATCTTAACTAAAACTCATCCAACTGAAAAAGTACTGGTTTTTACCCAATTTTCGGATACTGCCGAGTATTTACACCAAGAACTAAGCAAGCGAGGTATTAGCCAATTAGAAGTAGCAACTGGAAGTAGTTCTAATCCGACAGAAATAGCTGGTAGATTTAGCCCCATTAGTAATGAGAAACAAATTAAACCTGATGATGAAATTCGGATATTGATTGCCACTGATGTTTTATCAGAAGGGCAAAATTTACAAGATGCGGCGATTGTGGTTAATTATGATTTGCCTTGGGCAATTATTCGCTTAATTCAAAGAGTTGGGCGCGTAGATAGAATTGGACAACAAGCGCAAGAGATTATTTGTTATTCGTTTTTACCTGCTGAAGGTGTAGAAAGAATTATTAATTTACGTTCTCGCTTAAAGCATAGATTGAGTGAAAATGCCGAAGTCGTTGGAACTGATGAGGCTTTTTTTGAGGATGATGATAATCAAGCTACTTTGCTGAATTTGTATAATGAGAAAGCTGGAATTTTAGATGGTGACGCTGATAATGAAGTAGATTTAGTCTCAGAGGCTTATGCAGTTTGGACTAAGGCTATTAAGAAAAATCCCAAATTAGCTAAAATCATTCCAGATTTACCGCCAGTAGTTCATTCTACTAAATCCCATAATAATCAAAAAAATACAGGGGTTTTAGTTTATATGGATACTCCAGAGGGCAATGATGCCATGCTATGGCTAAATAAAAATGGCGAAATTGTGAGCGAGTCACTAGACGATATTTTTAAAGCTGCTGCTTGTAATCCCGAAACTCCAGCTTTAGAGCGTAGCGAATCTCACCATGAACTTGTAAAACAAGGGGTTGAGCATTTATTAGAAATTGAACAGAATAGTGCTGGCGGCGGATTAGGTAGAAAAAATGGCGCACGCTATCGAACTTATACCCAATTAAAAGATTATGCTAACACCTGCGGAACTTTATTAGAGCCAGAATTGGAAAAGGCAATTGATATGATTTATAAATATCCGTTGACAGATTCAGCGGCAGATGCTTTAAATTTTCAATTGCGGAATAATGCAACGGATGAGGTTTTAGCAAATACGGTGACTAGTTTGTATCGTGATGATCGATTGTGTATTATTCATGAGCATGAACGGCAAAATCGAGAGCCTAGAATTTTGTGTTCTTTGGGCTTGGAATAAAAACTCGTGCAAGGTAACCTTGCACGAATAACTAAACAATAACTAAACATGCAAAAACTAAACCTAAAACAAACCCGCGATTTAATTCAAAAATTTGAATTTAAAAAATTATTTCTAGAAATGGGTTGGGATAATCATGCACAAACTCATCAAATAAACATTGGTAATAATAATTTCATTTTATCAAGCATTGCGGAAAAACGTGGTGTGCAAATTTTAATTTGTACTCAAAAACAAATACCTGATTATCTCACTCGCAAACAAATTGAGACAAAAGTCACTGAAATTGTTTATGAACATCTAATTATTTTTACTGATGAGGCACAAACTAGACAAATTTGGCAATGGGTTGCCCGTATTCCACATAAACCTACTGCTTATCGTGAATATTCCTATCATTCTGGGCAATCTGGTGAGGTTTTAAGCCAAAAATTAAAGCAAATTAGCTTTACTTTAGATGAAGAAGAGTCTCTAACGCTCACCAATGTTACTGAAAAACTTAAAGATAGTTTTGATAAAGAAAAACTTACCAAACGGTTTTATGAGCAATTTAAAAAACAACATGCGGCTTTTTTAGCCTTTATTTCTGGCATTCCTGATGTTGAAATGCAACGTTGGTATGCTTCGCTTATGATTAACCGTTTGATGTTTATCTATTTTATCCAACAGAAAGGTTTTTTACATCATCCCCAATTTCCTGATGATACTCATTATCTTCAGCAACAATTAGATGCTTTTCCACAACGCAATTATTATCGTGATTTTTTAACCAAATTATTTTTTGATGGTTTTGCTAAACAACAACACACTCCAGAAATTAAGGCGTTAATTGGAGATATTCCTTATTTAAATGGTAGTTTATTTATTTATCATAAGATTGAGGAAAAATATGGTAAGGCGATTGAAATTCCTAATGCTGCTTTTGCTAAGCTCTTTGAATTTTTTGATAAATGGCATTGGCATTTAGATGATAATCCGATAAAAAATGATAATGAAATTAATCCAGATGTTTTGGGCTATATCTTTGAAAAATATATTAATCAAAAACAAATGGGGGCTTATTATACTAAAGAGGATATTACTGAATATATTGGTAAAAATACAATTTTGCCCTATTTGTTCACAGTAGCTCAACAAAAATGCAAAATTGCTTTTCAGGGCGAAAATAGTATTTGGCAATTATTAATTGCTAATCCAAATCGTTATATTTATCCCGCAGTTCGGCATGGTGCTGATTTAGATTTGCCGCCAGAAATCGCTGCTGGCATTACTGACGTAGCAAAACGGACTAATTGGAATCAATCTGCTCCAGCTGAGTATGCCTTACCAACGGAAATTTGGCGAGAAGTGGTGGCTAGGCGGAGTCGTTATCAAGAAATTTACGCTAAATTGGCTAATGGTGAAATTCACGATATTAATGATTTTATTACCTATAATTTAGATATTCGCCAATTTGCTCAAGATGTGATTGAAAATGCTGAAGGACCTGAATTGATACGAGCTTTTTGGTTAGCCATTGTCGGGAGAGTGCCAACTAAATCAAATCAAAGTTTTCAACAAGGTTTGACTATTCTTGATCCTACTTGTGGTTCAGGGGCATTTTTATTTGCTGCTTTAGAGATTTTAGAGCCATTATATGAGGCTTGTTTGGAACGTATGGCAGCATTTATTGAAGATTTAAAAATCGCTGCTAAGAAAAAACCAGATACTAATAAATTTAGTGATTTTCGAGAAATTTTAGCCCAAGTCTCTGAACATCCAAATCGCCGCTATTTTATTCTTAAATCTATTATTGTGCATAATTTGTATGGTGTAGATATTATGGAAGAAGCGGTTGAAATTGCGAAATTGCGTTTATTTTTAAAGTTGGTGGCACAAGTTGATAAGGATAGCAGTCAAAAAACGAATTTTGGGATTGAGCCGTTGCCAGATATAGATTTTAATCTTAGAGCTGGGAATACTTTAGTAGGTTTTGCTAATTATGATGAGGTAAAAACTACTATTAGTAGTCAATTAGATTTTAATAATGCTTTATTGCGTATTGAAGAAAAGGCGAGCGATGTCAATCTTATGTTTGAGGAGTTTCGCCGTCAACAAACTAGATTAGGCGGACAGGTAAATGCTGATGATAAGCGACAATTGCGGCATAAATTAGCGGAATTAGAAGCAGAATTAAATCAGTATTTGGCTACAGAGTATGGAATTGATTTGACAGATAAGATAGCTTTTAGTCAATGGCAAGAATCACATAAGCCGTTTCATTGGTTTATTGAGTTTTATGGGATTATTAAAAGTGGTGGGTTTGATGTGATTATTGGGAATCCGCCTTATGTGGAATATAGTAAGGTTAAGAAAGAGTATGTTTTGAAGGGCTATGAAACTGAGAAATGTGGGAATTTGTATGCTTTTGTAGTTGAACGTAATCAATCTTTACTACATTTTCGAGGAAAAACTGGGATGATAATTCCACATTCATCAGTTTGTACTGATAGAATGGGTCTTGTTCAAAAACAATTAAGGAAAAACATAAGCACTTGGATTTCAACATATTGTATTAGACCATCCAAGCTATTTTTTGGTGTAGATCAACGTCTTGCTATTTATCTACTGCACCATGATAAGAAAGAACAAAAAACAATTCATGCTTCATGTTATCACCACTGGTATGAAGAATATCGTCAATATTTATTGAATCTACTTCAGTATGTAGATATCACTGAAATAAATTTTCCCAATTCTTTACCTAAAATTCAATCTGTTTTAGAACGCAACTTATGGAATAAATTGAGTAATTTTTCAAAGTTAAATGAACAATTGATGAATAAAGGTGATCAAATCGTTTATTTTCACAATGCACCTCGTTATTGGATTCGAGCCATGAATTTTATTCCTTATTTTTGGAATGAACGTGATGGCGAGCAAATTTCTACTCAAGTCAAAAAGTTATTTTTGAAAGATAAACAGGATGTTTCTGTTGTGGTGGCAATACTTAACAGTTCCTTATTTTATTGGTGGTTTATTATTTTATCTGATTGTCGTCATTTAAATTTAAGAGAAATTGAAAATTTTCCGATTGGATTAGAAAAAATGTCAAAAACGACTAAAAATGAATTATCAGCACTGACTGAGAAATTAATGCTTGATTTAAAACAACATGCACAAAGAAAGTCATGTTTTTATAAAACAACAGGTAAAGTCGTCTATGATGAATTTTACCCTCGTTTATCCAAACCCATAATAGACGAAATAGATAAAATCCTAGCCCAACACTATGGATTTACCGATGAAGAACTAGATTTCATAATCAACTACGACATCAAATATCGTATGGGTAAAGAATGCAAATAACCCCTGAAAATTCCTACTATCCCACTACACTTAAAAATACTTACCCTAGCCTCATAGCTAAGGGCAATCTCCAGTTTTTAAGCACTAAAAAATTAGCGATTTTTGGTTCGATAAAATGTTCGGGTAGCCTGATTCTCCAAACTCACGACTTAGCCCAACAACTGCGTCAACTTGATTTAACTATTATCAGTGGTTTTCATTCTCCGATTGAGCAAGAATGCCTCAAGGTGATTATTCGTGGCAAAATGCCGATTATTGT
>JALWSU010000139.1 GCA_026993485.1 Thiotrichaceae bacterium
TACAAATGAAAGAACTATGATTGCTACTATTTTGCCGCCTAATATATTTACTGGTAACACATTAATTATTTCTAAATTTCCAAGAAATTACGCCGAATTAATTGCAATTGTTGGTTTATTGAATAGTTTTGTAGTAGATGCCATTATTCGTAAAAAAGTTACAGCACATTGTAATATGTTTTATGTTTATCAACTCCCAATTCCTCGTATAAACGATAAAAATATTGTCACCCGTGCCGCTAAGCTAATCTGCACCACCCCAGAATTTGATGATTTAGCCAAAGAAATTGGCATAGAATCTGGAGTGACTAATCCTGATGAACGGGCAGAAATTCGGGCAGAATTGGATGCAATGGTGGCACATTTGTATGGCTTGACTTTTGATGAGTTTAGGCATATTTTGGGGAGTTTTCCGATTGTTGGGGAGGAGGTTAAGGAGAGGGTTTTGGAAAAATATCAAGAATTAATGGATAAATACGTGTGACAAGTTTAAGTAAGCGTCGCTAAACCTCCGAGGTTTTGGAAACCTCGGAGGGGCGTCGCTAAACCTCCGAGGTTTTGGAAACCTCGGAGGGGCGTATTGTACTCCTTGTTTGGAGTCCAAAGCTTTTGCTTTGGTACTGGCTAGCCAAAGCTAAAGTTTTGGATTCCAATAAAAAAGCTTAACTTAAACCTACTTAATGGCAGTGACGCTGGAGCGTGGGAACGAAAAAAAAGCGGCAGTAATAAAGTGATGTTCTTTTTTACTTGTTATCTGGCAAATAACGCTGATAGTCACGCAAATCACCAGATAAACTCGCATTTTTGACAACAATTGGTTGTAAAAAAATTACCAGTTCCGTTTTAGTATATTTATTCTTGCGGTAACTGAACAAATTTCCAATCAGGGGTAATCTTGATAATAGCGGCACACCTTGCGTATTTTTATCAATAACATCTTCCATTAAACCACCAATAATTCCTATTTCACCATTATTTATTCTTAGAATTGATTCAATTTCACGCACTTGTATTTCAGGAATCAAATTCACTGTGCCAGCTTCAGCTAAAGCTGGATTAGGATCAGCTTTAAAATCAACAATACGCGAAATGGTTGGGCGAATATTCAGAATCACAACCCCATTTTCGCTGATTTGTGCGGTTACACTCATCACTAAACCAACTGGTATTGTATTTACTTCTGTTGTAAAGGTTTCTCTGATTATCCTTTCTGTTTGATTCGTTTTTACTTCAGTAGTAAAGTAAACAATATTATCAACAACTTTTAAAATAGCTGTTTGATTATTTAAAACCATAATTTTGGGACTTGATAGCACTTTCACTTTGCCAAACTGTTCAAGTAAACGCACTGTTGCCGAAATATTGCTAAATTTACTAATTATTGAAGTAAATGGCGGATTTGCAAGGTTTCCCCCTGTTAATGACTGTGTGAAATTGAAATTTCCCCCAATGCTTTTCCAATCTATCCCCACTTGATATTGATCGCTTAGTCGTACTTCTGCGATAGTAGCTTCAATCAATACTTGTCTTTGTGCATTTGCAAGTAATTTGTCGATAATAACTTGTATTTTTTGATGCTGCTTATGAGTTGCGCGTATGGTAATTAAACCACTTTCAGGATTAGAAATAAGTTGATGTGGCTTAACCTTGCCGCCATCGCTAGCCAAAATTGCCAAAATATTTTTCTTCAGCCGTTCCCAAAATAGATGACTGGATTCGTTAATAATCTTAGTGCGAGAAATATTGCCCCCCGATTCACTGCTACTATTTCTCTCTGAACTAATTCCTTTACCTGTTTGGGAGATTTCGGTTGCAATGGAAACCTCACCAGTACTTTTTCGTGATAAATTGATATAAGGTATTTGATATACATGAACATAAGGTTTATCGGGCGAAATAGTTAATTGTGTACCATTAATTTGATAACGCAATTCTACTTGCTGAGCAATACGTTCAAGCAATTGTGGCAATGTTTGATTAACAGCATTCAGTGTGACTGTACCCTTGATACCTGGATGAATATCAAGGTTTAATTTAGCATCTCTGGCTAATGCAAATAATAATTTCTCAGCGGCAACTTTTTCAACCGAAACAGTAAAAGTTTCTAATGGCTCAGTCGCTTGAGGGGGAGGCAGGAAAGGTTTATGGAGTATCAGCGGTGGAATGTTATTTTGAGAAACTGGACTATTATTTGTATGAATATGAGTTTGTGAAAGGCTAGGCGGTGGGAGCATACAGGCTGTTAATAAAGATAACAGCAAAATAATAATTAAAAAGTTTAAATAGTTCAATAACATATAATAAATCAGTTTGTATGAATCAAATTGGCAACCTAAATAGCCAGTTAGGGTTTTAGGGTTTTATTTATTTTGTTTTGATTAAAAAAACCTAAAAACTTCTGCTGTCAGTGCGTAAGTCCTATTCTCCTTGGAGTCCAAACGAAGTAAGCGTAGCTAAAGCTTTAGCTTTGGAGCGTCCAAAGCTAAAGCTTTGGAGTCCAAGTAATTTATAAATTTTAAGAACTTGTTTTGATTAAAAAAACCTAAAAACTTCTGCTGTAAGTGCGTAAGTCCTAAATAGGAAATTTATTTTAGCTTACCATGACAATGTTTAAATTTCTTACCAGAACCACAAGGACAAGGTTCATTACGACCCACTTTACGCCCCTTTCGTACAAAAGGCTGTTGTTTTTTGACTTTTTCCTCTCCGTGTTTCGGTCCCTGAGCATTATTATTGTCAGCTAAGTCATTAGCTAATCCTTCCACCTGAGCATGTTGGAAATGCATTCTCACATTTTGGCGTCGCCTTTGTTCTTCCACTGCTTCAACATCAGTTTCCGCGCGAATTTGCACTTTTGAAATTATGTTAATTACTTCTATTTTGATGCTATCAAGCATTTGAGCAAACATTTCAAATGCTAAACGTTTGTATTCATGTTTGGGATTTTTCTGGGCATAGCCAACTAAATGGATACCTTGACGTAAATAATCCATTGAGGCTAAATGGTCTTTCCAATATTTATCAACAACTTGTAACATAACAGCTTTTTCAAAATGACGCATCACCTCTGCGCCCACTTGCCGTTCTTTTTCTTCGTAAGCAGCTAAAATACTCTGCATAATTTTTTGACGTAACGGCTCTTCATGTAACTCATGATCTTCATCCAACCATTTTGCTATCGGAAGACGCAATCCAAAATTGTCTTCAATCGCCTTTTCAAGTCCAGGAATATCCCAAAATTCATCCAAACTTTGGGGTTGAATATATATATTGATAATATCCCTGAGAACATCAGCACGAATCGCTTTGATGTTTTCCTCAACTGAGGATGCGCTCATTAATTCATTACGTTGTTGATAAATAATTTTACGTTGCTCATTCGCAATATCATCATATTCAAGTAATTGTTTACGAATATCAAAGTTACGCCCTTCAACTTTACGTTGGGCATTTTCAATCGCTTTTGTTACCCAAGGATGCTCAATGGCTTCGCCCTCTTCCATGCCCAATTTTTGCATGATCTTAGCAACGCGCTCTGAGGCAAAAATTCGCATTAAATCATCTTCTAGGGATAAATAAAATCGACTCGAACCAGGATCGCCTTGTCGTCCAGCACGGCCACGCAATTGGTTATCAATACGCCGTGACTCATGCCGCTCCGTACCGATAATATGTAAACCACCACTTTTAATAACTTGATCATGACGCTTTTTCCATGCTTGGCGTCGTTCTTCAATTTCAGCCTCAGTCAATTCCTTACCCTTTTTGGCTTTAAGGGCTGCAATTTCTGCTTCAAAATTACCACCGAGAACAATATCGGTTCCACGTCCAGCCATATTTGTAGCGATTGTTACACTACCAACATTACCCGCTTGTGCAATAATTTGGGCTTCTTTTTCATGAAAGCGGGCATTCAACACTTGATGTGGAATATTTTCTTTGTCTAGCAATTTTGAAAGTAATTCGGAATTTTCAATAGAAGTTGTACCAACTAAGGTAGGTTGTTGCCGTTTTTGACAGTCTTTAATATCTTCAATAATTGCCTTATATTTATCGCGTTTATTTAGATAAATCAAATCTCCTTTATCATCACGAATCATGGGTTTATTGGTCGGAATGACAATAACTTCAAGATTATAAATCTCTTGAAATTCATAAGCTTCCGTATCAGCAGTACCAGTCATGCCAGAGAGTTTATTATATAAACGAAACAAATTTTGGAAAGTAATAGAAGCCAGTGTTTGGTTTTCATTTTGAATCGGGACATGTTCTTTAGCTTCAACCGCTTGATGTAATCCTTCTGACCAACGCCGCCCAGGCATTTGGCGACCAGTAAATTCGTCAATAATAATAATTTGATTATCTTTGACAATATAATCAACATCACGAGTAAACAAAGTATGAGCGCGTAATGCCGCATTAATATGGTGCATTAAGCTAATATTAGCAGCATCATATAAACTCTCGCCCTCTTTAAGAATACCTTCCTTAACTAAAGCTTCTTCAACATGCTGATGACCTTCATCACTTAAAATGACTTGTTTCTGTTTTTCATCAACAAAATAATCGCCAGGGACTTCTACTTCCTCATCTTTTTGCGTTTCCCGTTCCTGTGGTTTCAACTTAGGAATAATGACATCAATACGTTTATATAATTCCGAATTATCATCTGTTGGACCTGAAATAATCAGCGGGGTACGAGCTTCATCAATTAAAATTGAGTCAACTTCATCAATAATGGCAAAATTTAAATCGCGTTGCACTTTATCTTCGACACTAAAAGCCATATTATCGCGCAGATAATCAAAACCAAATTCGTTATTAGTACCGTAAGTAATATCAGCCGCATACGCTTGACGTTTTTCCTCTGGCGACATGCCTGATAGACTGACACCGACAGTTAAGCCTAAAAATTTATAAATTTGCCCCATCCATTCAGCATCGCGGCTGGCTAGATAATCATTAACAGTAATGACATGGACACCTTTACCGGGGAGAGCGTTAAGATAAGCGGCTAAAGTTGCGACTAAAGTTTTACCTTCACCAGTACGCATTTCAGTAATTTTACCTTGATGCAATACCATACCGCCTATGAGTTGTACATCAAAATGGCGCATATTCAAAGTACGTTTAGCGGCTTCACGGACAGTAGCAAAGGCTTCGGGTAATAAATCATCTAATGTGGCGCCGTTGTCTAAACGCTGTCGAAATTCAGCAGTTTTAGCTTTGAGTTCAGCATCACTCAAAGAAGCGATAGAATTTTCTAAGGCGTTAATCTTATCTACAACCTTATACATTTTTTTGAGCAGACGTTCATTACGACTGCCAAAAATTTTAGAAAAAAAGTTACCTATCATAATTGGTTTTTTTTTATTTATTAACTTATTTATTAACTTAGAATTTATTTATTATAAAAATGAGATACACATTAGAGGTGTTGCAAAATCAAACCAATCTGACGGTTTCCATTGTCAGAACCTTGATTACAAAGGATTATAAGGATTGTAAGGATTGTTTAATCAATCGCTTCTAAGCAGCAACAATCCTGTAAATCCTTTAAATCCCTTAAAATCAAGGTTCAGACAATGGCTGCAAATTATTTGGCAACAACTCTATATGACTAATTACAGGATAATTATACGCTAAATAGCTAAGACTGAAACTAGTTTGACAAAGTTGAACCCAAAAAACTAGAAACTATTAAGGTATTAAAGCCATTTTGGGGATTTTCAAGTCGAAGGAATAGCTCATATAGATAAATATATGAGCTAGGGGTGATATGAGGAATGTGTAGGGGCAATCGGTGGTTGGTTGCCCGGATTTTATCTCTTTGTTAATCTAACATAGCTGGTTAATTTAACATTATCTAACAAGCTAAAATAACGCATTGCACCCAAAAACCTTACAGGGTTGATGGCAGTACCATTTTGTCGCACTTCAAAATGAACATGAGGACCAGTGGAACGTCCAGTTGAACCAACAAGTGCAATAACCTGTCCCTTTCTCACTTTTTGTCCAGCTTTAACTAAGCGTTTGCTATTATGCCCATAACGGGTTATATACATATCACTATGTCGGATTTCAACCAAATTTCCATAACCATGCACATATTTAGATCTAGTGACAACACCACTTTCTACCGCATGAACTGGTGTACCAATTGGGGCAGCTAAATCAATCCCCTTGTGCATTCGTCCCCAACGCGGTCCAAATAGAGAAGAAACGCGACCATATCTGATCGGCCATCCAGCCGGTAAACTTCTTTTGCGGCTACGATATTTCTTCAATATTTTGAGAGAAACAATCTTAATTGAATGTTTCACATTAGAACTACTGGGTGGACGCTTGAACAAGCGTTGTGAGGATGTTAAGCTTCTTGGGCTTAGCAATGCTAATTGAGTTGGTCGACTAGTAATATGTTGAGAAATCACCTGTTCCCAACCAGCAGAATAAGCAACAGTAGTTGGTATCAGCAGTGAAACGAAAATCACTGAGAGTAAAATTGCAAAAAAACGTTTATTAATCAATATAGTATTCATAAATATTTCCCTTTGCTTGGGAGCGCATTTGTTATGAAATCTGTGAATCATTTAATGACAAACTCATCTGGGCGTTTAAATGATCTATTACGACATTCTCAATTCATTAAAAAAATTGACAAAATATTCAATGACAGCTTACCAGAAACATTAAAACAACATTGTCATGTTGCTAATTTACGAGATAAAACCTTGGTTGTACATTCTGATTCATCTCTTTGGGCGACTCAATTACGCTATCTCGCTTCTGAGCTGTTACAACAATGGCAACAGAAAAAAGCCATGCCTGTTGAACAACTAGAAGTCAGAGTACGTCCAGCAAAAATTTTATAGAGTCTACATCAAAGAGATGTGAATAATATAATTAAATGTTAATGAAATAGCAAGGTTATTTTTTATATTTTATGTCTTACTTAAATTCATTTAATTAACTATATGAATTAATTTAATAATAATTATTAATAAAATTTTATAATGAAAATATAACTTATTTTTAGTTAATTTCAACTTATTCTAACATGATAAGACTCAGTGTATAACATATTGAATATTAATAATTAAGATTAATTTTTTTGTGGAAAAAAGGGGGGGATTTAGGAGGGCAATGCCATTAAGTTAAGCCAAACTTGACAGGTTTTAAAAACCTGTCAGGTTTCTTGCCGTTGGAATTTCAAAAACCTCCGAGGTTTTCAAAACCTCGGAGGTTTATACTGCTTTTAACTCCCCTATTCTAAAGAGGATTAAAAGCAAAATATTATTTGATTATTTATTTAGTTTCAAAAAATTATCATGTAGCCATCACGGGAAAATAAGCCGAACTAGGCACAGGTTCTAACTGATCATCACAACGCACCAACTCCCAAGCATCTGTTTCTGCTAACAAAGTACGCACTAACATATTATTCAGCCCATGCCCAGATTTATATCCAATAAAAGCCCCGATTAAAGGATGTCCGGCTAAATATAAATCTCCAACCGCATCAAGCACCTTATGCCGCACAAATTCATCCTCATAACGCAAACCATCCTCATTTAAAATACGATAGTCACCCACTACAAGGGCATTATCAAGCCCACCCCCCAAAGCTAATTGATGTTCACGCAACATCTCCATATCTTGCATAAAACCAAAAGTGCGGGCGCGGCTAACTTCTTTAACAAAAGCTGATTCGGTTAAATCTATTTCAATATCTTGGCGGCTTCGCTTAAATACTGGATGTTTAAAATCGATCTTAAAACTCACCTTGAAACCATCAAAAGGTTCAAAACGCGCCCATTGATCACCACGTTCGACTTCTACAGGGCGTTTGATACGAATATACTGCTTGGGGGCATTTTGTTCTTCAATGCCAGCAGATTGAATTAAAAGGACAAATGGCCCAGCACTGCCATCCATAATCGGAATTTCAGCGGCACTGACATCAATATAAGCATTGTCTATACCTAAACCAGCAATCGCAGACAATAAATGCTCAACCGTCGATACTTTAACATTGCCATTAACTAAAGTTGTAGATAAGCGCGTATCACCAACATTCTCAGCACTTGCAATAATATTGACAGGGACTTTTAAATCAATCCGCCGAAAAATAATCCCACTGTTGATAGGCGCTGGTCTTAAAGTTAAAAAAACTTTTTTGCCAGTATGCAAACCAACGCCAGTGGCATTAATCACAGTTTTTAAGGTACGTTGCTTGATCATTAATTTTCATACCTTCAATCAGCTTGCCGACGTAAAAATGCGGGAATATCCAGATAATCTCCTTGCGTATCTGGATCTCTAGGAGTTTTAAGTTTCGGAGCTGGAGGATTCTTTTTCTTATCTGTATGCAAACGTGTTACTATAGGATTATCAAATTCTCTATAATCACTAGTTTTTCCACCAATTTTTTCAGGAGTGGCAGCGGCAGCTTTAGGTTTGGGCATCACTCTGACAGGAGGACGTTCTTCTTGTTGTTCAACTTCGTGCTGCTCTTTCATTCCTTTACCTGTTGGGCCTACACCAGTTGCAATTACGGTAACACGCAGTTCATCTTCCATATCAGGATCAAGCACAGTTCCCACAACCACAGTGGCATCTTCAGAAGCGAATTCCTCAACCACATCACCCATTTCTTGAAATTCACCAATGTTTAAATCATGGCCAGCCGTTATATTAACTAAAATACCACGAGCACCAGCTAAATCTACATCTTCTAAGAGAGGACTAGAAATCGCCTCAATCCCAGCTTTACGCGCACGTCCTTCACCCTTAGCATAGCCAGTTCCCATCATAGATTGCCCCTTATCCTGCATCACAGTGGTAACATCTGCAAAGTCAACATTAATCAAGCCAGGGCGAGTGATTAATTCCGAAATTCCTTGAACAGCACTATATAAAACACCATTAGCCGCTTTAAAAGCATCCAATAAACTTGTATCTCTACCTAAAACACTAAGCAATTTCTCATTTGGGATAATAATTAAAGAATCAACATGCTCACCAAGTTCTTTAATCCCCTCTTCCGCAATTCTGGCACGTTTTCTACCCTCAAATGGGAAAGGACGAGTAACAACAGCGACGGTTAAAATCCCTAGTTCTTTCGCAACTTGTGCAACTACTGGCGCAGCACCAGTACCAGTACCGCCACCCATACCAGCAGTAATAAATACCATATCAGTGCCTTCAAGTACGGCCATGATACGTTCTCTATCTTCCAAGGCAGCTTGTTGACCAATTTCTGGATTTGCACCAGCACCTAAACCTTTGGTAACCTCAGTACCTAATTGTAAAATGGTGCGTGCGGAGGAATTTTTAAGAGCTTGTGCATCAGTATTGGCACAAATAAACTCCACTCCTTCAATATTACCCTCAAGCATATGCTCAACCGCATTACCACCACCACCACCAACACCAATGACTTTTATAACAGCATTTTCGCTATAAGTATCCATGAGTTCAAATGGCATTTTATGATTCTCCTAAATATGTTAAAAAAATTAATTTTATCCTCGAACCCAATTTCTCAGGCTACTCGCAAGATATCTGAAAATACTCCCATGCTGATTCATCTCGAATAATTGCTCATGGCGATTCTTATGAGCGAAACGGAGTAAGCCTACACCTGTAGCATAAATTGGGTCATGAACAACGTCAACTAAGCCTCCAGTAACATGCATGGGATAACCAATTCGCACTTGTACCTGAAACACTCTTTCAGCTAGTTCGACAACGCCCTCCATTTTAGCACTACCGCCAGTGAGAACAATCCCAGCGGGAATCATCTCCTTATAACCACTACTACATAATACATCATCTACAAGGGTGAATAGTTCTTCATAACGAGGCTCAACTACATCAGCTAAAGTTTGTCTCGCTAACAGGCGAGGTGGACGATCACCTACACTGTGTACTTCTATCGTCTCCTCAGCATTTGCCAATTGTGTCAAAGCGCAAGCATATTTTATTTTAATCTCTTCTGCATACTGAGTCGGTGTACGCAAAGCATAGGCAATATCAGTAGTCACCTGATCACCAGCAATCGGTATCACTGTTGTATGACGTATTGCACCCTCAGTAAAAATAGCAATATCCGTCGTACCACCACCAATATCAACTAAACATACACCTAAATCTTTTTCATCTTCGGTTAAAACCGCCGAACTAGAAGCCAATTGTTCTAAAATAAGTTGCTCAACTTCTAAATCGCACTTACGAACACAATTAATTATATTTTGCGCTGCACTCACCGCAGCAGTTATCAAATGAACTTTTGCCTCTAAACGCACCCCTGACATGCCTAGAGGTTCAAAAATTCCGTCTTGATTATCAATGATATATTCTTGGGGAATAATATGAATAATTTTTTGATCCGCAGGAATAACCACAGCACGGGCTGCATCCATGACTCGTTCAATATCATCTTGACTAACTTCATTATCACGAATCGCCACAATACCATGTGAATTCATACTGCGAATATGACTGCCAGCAATGCCTGTATAAACCGAATTTATTTCGCAACCAGACATTACTTCGGCGTTTTCTATAGCACGTTGAATTGAATAAATGGTGGATTCAATATTGACGACTACGCCTTTTCTTAAACCCCGTGAGGCATGTTCTCCTATCCCAATTATTTCTATCTCGTTGCCATCATAATCCACCTCAGCCACAATAGCGAGCACTTTAGAAGTACCTATATCAAGGCCAACAACCAAGTTTTTTTCTTTCAATGCCCCTCCCTCTAGCCCCCTCCCGCTCGCTGGGAAGCACTCCTTTATACATAAGTTTTTAACTAATTGATTTAATTGCGTTTAATCCGTAAACGCATCAGGGGGCAACCACAAGAGATTGCCCCTACATGATGTAGGGGCAATCCCTTGTGGTTGCCCTTGTGTATAAGAGAGTGCGCTGGGAGGGGGGATCAAAGTCCTTGAATTATTATACAGTAGTAGCTAAAATCCGCAGAACTAATTCATCAAAACTAATACCAGCGACTTTAGCCGCCTTTGGTACCAAACTATGATCAGTCATCCCCGGTATTGTATTAACTTCAATTAACCAAGCTTGTCCAGCCTCATCGCAAATAAAATCTACACGCCCCCAACCACGCCCGCTGACAGCTAAAAACGCTTGCATCACCAAAGCTTGTAATGCTTGTTCTTCAGCATCAGCCAAGCCACAAGGACAAATATAAGAAGTATTATTATCAGTATATTTAGCTGCAAAATCATAAAATTCATGGGGTGTTTCTAAACGTATCAGAGGTAACGCTGTCCCATCTAAAATGGCACCAGTATATTCCACACCCGTAATATATTGTTCAGCGATAACTTCACAATTAAATTCTGAAGCCGTTTTCCAAGCACTAGCTAATTCTTCAACACTGTTTACTTTACTTATGCCAACACTAGAGCCTTCCAATGACGGTTTAACCATCAAAGGCAAACCCAATTGCTCAACCACTTGAGTCAAATCAGTTTCTGCATTTAAAAGAACACAGGCTGGCGTTGGCAATTTCATGCCTTGCCAAACTTGCTTGGTACGAAACTTATCCATAGCCAGTGCCGAACCTAAAACGCCACTACCTGTATAAGGCAAGCCCAAATGTTCCAATACACCTTGTATAGTCCCATCTTCACCGCCTCGCCCATGCAACACGATAAACACTCTATCAAAATCGGCTTGGGTTAATTGTACAACAACATCATGGGCAGTATCGATAGCTACAGCATCAACTCCTTGACGCAATAAGGCTTCTAATACCGCAGTTCCGCTTTTTAAAGAAACCTCTCGTTCCGCCGAATTACCACCCATCAGGACAGCTACTTTACCAAATTCTGTTTTCATGTTTTCCCGTTACCAATAATTCGCACCTCTGGTATCAAACTAATACCAGTGTTCTCTTCTACAGAAGCCCTAATTTGCTCAATTAAAGTTTCAATCTCAGCAGCAGTTGCGGAATTCTGATTAACAATAAAATTCGCATGTTTCTCCGAAACGCAAGCTCCACCAATACAACGCCCCTTCCAGCCAGCCTGCTCAATCAAACGCGCCGCATAATCACCCGACGGATTACGAAAGACGGAACCGCAAGTTGGCAAACCAGTTGGTTGTTTTTCCGCGCGTTTCTTTAATAGAGCCTGAATTTTTGCCTTAGCATCTTCTCCTTGACTCGGAAATAATTCCAAGGTAGCAGCAATAAACCACTCATCTTGATTACCTGTTAGGCTAGTTACACTACGATAACCAATTTTATAATCTTTAGGAGAACGCCGATGACGCTGTCCTTGTCGATCCAAAATATCTACATTTTGCACCAGTAACCAAGTTTCACCGCCCCAAGCACCCGCATTCATTGCCAAAGCTCCACCAAAAGTACCAGGAATACCGGCAAAAAATTCCGAACCAGTTAAACCAGCACGCATTGCAAAGCGTGCTACTTTCGCACAACTAACCCCCGCTTCAACAAATAAACGGTTTTGCTCTAAAATCTTAATTTCATTCAATAAACCAGCGGTTAAAATCACAACCCCCGCTATGCCAGCATCACGCACTAGCAAATTACTACCTAAACCTATCCAAAAAATAGGAATATTATTCGGTACTTGTCGTAGAAACTGTCTTAAATCTTCCACATCAGCAGGCTCATAAAACCACTCAGCAGGACCACCAACACGCCAAGAAGTATGTGCTGACATCGGCTCATTTTGACGTAATTTACCACGCAAGTTTACAAACTGATTTGCGTCTAATATCATAAAATCAAATGTAGGCTATTTTTCGCCTACTATCAAGGAGGAATCTTAGAAAAACTATAAAAAACAATAGTTATTATAGATTATAAAAATAGGAAGTATGTATTTATTTATGCAAAAATTTTTCGATAACTAACCAAATTAAGATGCCAAACGCTTTGCTAAACTTGCCGCAACCCCTGCAATATTACTACCCGCACCCAAAGTTAATAAAATATCTTGATCTTGCAAGATTGATGGCAAAACCTCAAATAATTGTTCTGGACTTTCCACAAATTGCTTATTCTTATCATTTTTAGCACAAATAGCTTGGAACAAATCTACTCCAGTAGCCCCCGCAATAGGTGCTTCTCCAGCAGGATAAATATCAAGCAATAATAACACCTCAATCTCAGACAAAATCGCTACAAAATCCTCAAATAAATCTTGAGTGCGTGTATAACGATGTGGCTGAAAAGCTACCACTAAACGTCGTTGTGGCCAGCCATCACGTATCGCTTGTAAGATAGCCGCAATTTCTCGCGGATGATGACCATAATCATCAACATGCAAAATTTCAGCCTGATTAATAAAAATCGTTTGTTTCTGAAAACGTCGCCCAATACCACCAAACGCCGACAAACCCCGAACAATCGCCGCATCAGAAACCCCAGCATCGTGTGCCACCGCAATCGCCGCTAAGGCATTTAGCACATTATATTCACCAGGTAAATTCAAAGTCACATCTAACCATTGACTATCATCACGCAACACCTGAAAGCGCGTTTGCCCCTGTTTATGTTCAAGATTAATCGCCCGAATATCCGCCTTTTCTGACAAGCCATAAGTGATCATAGGTTTTGTCACCTGCGGCAAGATTTCTTCTATCACTGGATCATCAATACATAAAACCGCCAAACCATAAAACGGTAATTGATGCAAAAAATCAATAAAAGTTTGGCGTAACACATTAAAATCATTATTATAAGTACGAATATGATCCGCATCAATATTAGTGACAACCGCCATCACCGGCTTCAGATATAAAAAAGAAGCATCACTCTCATCCGCTTCTGCCACCAAATATTGTCCTGAACCTAAATTGGCATGAGTGCCAGCACTATTTAAACGCCCGCCAATCACAAAAGTAGGATCTAACCCACCTTCCGCTAATAAACTTGCAATCAAACTAGTTGTAGTTGTCTTACCATGTGTGCCCGCAATAGCCACGCCTTGGCTAAAACGCATCAACTCTCCCAACATTTCAGCCCGTGGCACTACTGGAATATGTCGCGCACGGGCGAGCTGTACTTCAGGATTATCCTCCTTCACAGCGCTAGAAATTACTACCACATCACAACCATGCACATGCTCAGCCAGATGTCCAATCTGCACCCGAATACCCAAATCCATCAAGTGCCTTGTCATATTATTCTTTTGCAAATCAGAACCAGAAACGGCATAACCGATATGGTGCATCACTTCCGCGATGCCCCCCATCCCAACCCCACCTATGCCGACAAAATGAATACGTCGGCAGCGTTTAGGAAGGAATGATTTATTAAATTCATTGACGTTCATTTTACCCATTTATGTACTAAACCAGAAATTATTTAACATATTGGAGTCCAAAGCTTTAGCTTTGGACTCCAATATATCAGATTATTTTATTCTTGCACGGGTACTTAGTTAGTATAGGCGATTTTAACCACCAAATTTGTGACTTGCTCTAATGCTTCTGGCTTAGCACAAGCTCGCGCTGCTGCTGCCATTTTAGCTAAGCGCGTTGGATTCTCAAGGAACTCTTTCATCAAAGCCACTAATTTTTCTACACTTAGTTCACTTTGTGGCAATAAAATTGCAGCACCTTTTTCAGACAAAAAACGAGCATTACTGGTTTGATGATCATCCACAGCAAAAGGATAAGGCACCAAAATACTGGCAACGCCAGCCTGTGCGATTTCACTAATAGTCATTGCACCAGCCCGACAAATCACCACATCAGCCCAAGCATAAGCCGCCGCCATATCATCAACAAAAGCCACTACTCGTGCTTGCATACCCTGATAGGCTTTTTGCATTGCATCAAAATGCAATTTTCCCGTCTGATGCCAAACTTCAACTTTATTTGAGAGCTGCTGCAAAGCCAGAGGCACAGTTTCATTTAAAGCCTTTGCCCCCAAACTACCCCCAACAACAAAAACACGTAATAACTTATGCTCCTCCGTCTTCGATGCGGACTGTTGCGACAAAGCAATAATATCAGCCCGCAACGGATTACCCGTATTTATTGCCCCGCAACTTTTAGGAAAAGTCCCCGGAAAACCTTCCATTACTTGATCAGCTAATCGTGCCAACCAACGATTTGTCAAACCCGCAATTGCATTTTGCTCGTGAATCAACAAGGGAATGCGTAATAACCAAGCTGCTACTCCCCCTGGCCCAGTAACAAATCCACCCATGCCAACAACCGCTGCTGGTTTAACTGCGCGTAAAACCCGCACCGATTGCCAGATAGCTACAACAATTTTAAACGGCGCAGCCAATAAACCTAACAAACCATTTCCACGCAATCCCTTGATATTTATATATTTTATATCGATACCGGCATCAGGTACAACCCGCGCCTCTAAACCCCGTTCGGTTCCTAACCAGCAGACTGGAATACCCTGATCCCGTAAAGCATCAGCTATAGCTAGTGCCGGGAATACATGCCCCCCAGTTCCCCCAGCCATTAACATTATAGGTTTATGAAATGATTTTGTAAAATCTTGCTTTTGAATCATTACTTAGCTACTCTTCATAAATTAAATTAAGAAATAAGTATAATAAATTAAGATTCAAAAAAATAAATACTAGGACTTACGCACTGACAGCAGAAGTTTGTTAGGTTTTTTAATAAAAACAAACTGTTAAAATTTATAACTTACTTGGAGTCCAAAGCTTTAGCTTTGGACCGTCCAAAGCTAAAGCTTTAGCTACGCTTACTTCGTTTGGACTCCAAAGAGAAAATCAAAAAATTCGTTTGTCAATGCGTAAGTCCTAAAGTATATTACTCGACTATCAAGTTTTTTGATTTAAGCCCTGAAAGGGCGATATATATTAGCCTGGGGCATCGCCCCAGGTTTGTCCATGTCGGAAGCTCCCTCTCCCTCCCAGCTGGAGGGGGTTAGGGGGAGGGAGAAATCCTTATTTATGGACAAGTATATAAAAAAACCTCTGAGGTTTTAAAAACCTCAGAGGTTTAGACTCAAATCTTTCTTTATTTGAACACCAATTGCAAACCACGCCGATAATATTCATTAGCCTCAGCCAGTTCCCCAGTTTGTACAGCCAAATCTCCTAAAATTTGAAATGTCTTAACATTCGGCTCTAATTTAATACTTTCCTCAAGATATTGTCGTGCTTTACCCCATAAACGATTCCGCAAACATAAATGCCCCAATGTACGTAATAAAGCCGCATCTTTCTTATGATACCTTAGCCAACTTTCCGCATAAGTTATTTGTTGACTTGTATTAGCTGTTTCAAGTGCGCCATATAAGGTAACTAAATCAGTATCCCATTGATATTTCAAAGCTTCCCTTACCAATGGCTCTGCAATCATTGCATCGCCTGCCGCGATTAAATGCTCAACATAAACTTTTAATAATACTGGGCGTAATTGTGTAACCTTGGGAATTTGTGCCCAAATTTGATTTGCTTTCAGGGGATTTGTACGCAAGGATTCCTGAATCAAGGCGATATTAGCACGATCATCTAAATCTTGGATTTCTGCTACAGGTAGTACTTTATATTTACGCACCTCTGGCAATAATTTTAATAAAGCCTGCCAATCCTCCAATTGCACGTATAGTTTTACTAATAATGACAATACCTCATTATGTTTTGGCGCAAGCGAATAAGCAGCTTGCGCCTTTTCAAGGGCAGCAGAATAATTTTTATGTTGCCATTCTAACTTGGCATCGAATAAAGTAATCGCCACCGCCTCTTTTTTAGAAGACAAATTTTGTCGCGCCTTCTCAATATAGCTCGCAACATGAGACGAATCTTGTTGTTCATAAGCAGCATAAGCCGCTCCTAAATAATGCAAGATTGATAATTCACCCAAAGAAATAGTTTTTAACAAAATTTTCTCGGCTTTTTGCCACTGTCCCTGTATCAGTGCCAATAATCCATGCACCAATGACTCATGCGCCTTTTTTTGATGATGCACCGAGCGATTAGAAAAAATCTGCAATGGCAAACGTAACAAATTCAGAAGTAAATACAAAACGGAATAAACACCAAAACCGCCCAATAATAGTGCTATGACAAAAGTTGATAAACTAGTTTCAACAGTCCACGCCCCCCGCCCTATAACAAAAAAGCCAGGGTCTTCCCAAAAAAACCAGATAAAAGCTGCTATCACAGACAGAATTAATAAAAAAGTGAAAAACCATTTTTTCATGGTAAATACCTATTTGTAATTAAAGACTGAATCAAAATTTTAGGAATTACGCATTGACAGAACATATTTTATATCTTTGCCAATAAAAACAAACAGTTAAAATTTTAAAATCAGTTGGATGGAGTCCAAAGCTTTAGCTTTGGCTATACTTAGAAACGCCAAAGCTAAAGCTTTGGACTCCAAATAAAAAATAAAAAAATTAGTTTGTCAATGCGTAAGTACTAGATTTGATTTGCTCTGTTTGTTGGAGTCATTTAATTTGAATTTACACTTAACAGCAACCTGATGTAGTATCTTTGCGTATATCCTGAACATCATCAAAAGGTAAATCCGTGCCACAGTCTGCAAAAATACCATAATGCTTTTCCCAATTGCCAATAAATTCAAAATGGGAAGCAAAGCGCGTTTCATGCAACATCCGATAAGTATTACCACAAACAGGAAATACTTTACCTGCTTCAATATAATGATGTTTATCCAGTTTCAGAATCTCTTCATGGTGATGGATAGTGCCTTTATAAATCACAGCTTGTCCGTAATCTTCGCAAGCAGTTTCTAAAGCAGGTAATTTAAATAAACGATAAGTGGCGGAAAAAAAGCGAATGTTACCTAGAAGTGCTTGCACTTCTTCATTATCAATAGTTAGCGGGCGATCTTCCACTAAGCGGGGATCAAGAAATCCCATTTTTTTGGCTAGATTTTGAAAATCATTCCAATATAAAGCACCACTTAAGCATTCTCCATATAATAACGGATTTTTGACTAAAGCCGCAGGTACACGACGATCTGCATAAACATCAGAAAAATAAATTTCTCCGCCTGGTTTCAATACGCGATAAGCTTCACGCAAGACAGATTCTTTATCAGGTGACAAATTAATCACGCAATTAGAAATGATAATATCAAAACTATTATCCTCAAAACCGAGTTCATCTAAGCGTTCAATATAGCCATGTTTGAACTCAATATTGGACTTGCTATAGCCATATTTTTCGGTATGAAATTGCACATATTTATTAGCAATCTCAAGCTGTTCCTTAGTCATATCAACACCAACAACATAACCACTTTCGCCGACTAAACGTGATAAGACATAACAATCTCGTCCAGAGCCTGAGCCTAAATCTAAAATTCGCATACCCTCAAGATGCTCAGGCACAACTAAGCCACAACCATAATAACGCGCCATGACTTCCTCATGAACATCAGCGAGAGCATTTTTAATATATCGCGGCATATTATCATCAGTACAGCAGGCATTGGTTTTTAGATCTTGCGAACTGTTTAATATTTTGCCGTAATATTCCTTAACTTGGACATGTTCAGTTTTTATTGTTTCCATAAATAGTTTATATTTATCCTAATATTATAAATTATACTTGTCAGAAAAATCCCAGTTAGGGGGACACTGCCATTAAGTTAAGCCTTAAAATCAGACCTCCGAGGTTTTAAAAACCTCGGAGGTCTTTGAAATTCCAACGGCAAGAAACCTGACAGGTTTTTAAAACCTGTCAGGTTTGGCTTAACTTAATGGCAATGAGTTAGGGGGGATGGGGATTGACGGACTCAGTATAAAGACCAACATTTCTGGCAAAATATGTCAGTTCAAATTATTTCTTACTTCAGTTTTGCAATCTGAGTTTCCAGATCATATTTTGCTTGTTCCAATTCGGCAATTTTGGCTTTCCATACCGTTAGCTCAACAATATTGCTTCTTTGTTGATAATATTGGTGTAGTTGCTGCAATATTTTGATTTCCCTAGTTAATTTAGCCATACCTTGTTTAGCTGTTGCCATATTAACCCTTTTGCCATTTTGCAATTGCTGATTAAAGCCTTGTATTTTCTTAATTAAATTTTCCGTGTAACTGATTTCAGCCCTAATAGCTTCCTTATCGTTGCTATATTGTTGTTTACGTTTGGCTATTTCTTGAACAATAATATCATTATCATTGCCTGGTTCACTTGTCTTTAATGTTGCACAGCCACTAAAGCTAATCAGGCTGATGATTAAAACCATTTCTATCCAACGCATAAAAATTCTCCTGAGTTAATCAAGCTATTGTATTTCAGATAAAGATTTTGGCCAAAAACCTCCGAGGTTTCGCTAGGATTACTTCGTTTAGACTGAAATTATTTTTCTGAAATACTATATTTATTAGCTTTGCTAATTTTTGTAAATTACATTATAATAAATTTTTTTCTAAACGGGTAACAACCCATCTCCTTGCTTTATTAACATATTTTATAAAGCCTTATACGTCCGTAAGGAGTGTTATGAAACACTATGAAATTGTATTTATTGTTCACCCTGATCAGAGTGAGCAAGTGCCGGCGATGATTGAACGGTATAAAAACATTATAGAGAGCCAAAATGGTCATCTACATCGTCTTGAAGATTGGGGGCGTCGTCAATTAGCCTATCCAATTAATAAGGTACACAAGGCGCATTATGTCTTGATGAACCTTGAATGCAACAAGGATGTTATTGATGAAATCTCTGAAGCTTTCCGTTTTAATGATGCTGTAATTCGTCATCTTATTATCAGGCAAAAAAAGGCGATAACGGAACCCTCTCCTATGCTAAAAAGCAAGGATGCGGAAACCGAACTAGCATCTGAAAAAACTGATACAAATGATAGTGCTGCTTTGAACGATAACCAAAGTTGATGATAATTAACTGCCTCAGCCTATCGTCAGAGATTTTTTCATCCCTTTTTTCTCTAACATAATCTAATGAAGAAACCACAAACAACAACACGAATGATGTCACGTTTTTTCTTTCGTCGCAAGAGGTATTGTCGATTTACTGCCGAAGGCGTTGAGCAAATCGACTATAAAGATATAGCTACTCTGAAAGGCTATATTACAGAAACTGGAAAAATTGTGCCTAGCCGTATTACTGGCACAAAGGCAAAGTATCAACGGCAATTAACCAGAGCCATTAAATACGCTCGTTATTTAGCATTATTGCCATATTGTGATGCACATGATAATTAATCATCGTTATTATTATAAATAACTGATGTTACGCAACTATCGTTCCCACGCTCCAGCGCACTCACTTATACATAAGTATTTTAGTAATTGATTTAATTGCGTTTAATCATTAAACGCCTAACAAGGCAACCACAAGGGATTGCCCCTACAAACAATGATGTAGGGGCAATCGGTTGCCCTTATGTATAAAGGAGTGCGCTCCAGCGGCTGGAGCGTGGGAACGAGAGTGCGTAACATCAGTAAATAAAATAATGGGCAACCCCAGTGGTTGTCCTTATTACTAAAAAAAATAAAGGTTAGTTATATAATGGAAGTTATTCTTTTGGAGCGAATTCAACATCTAGGCAATCTAGGTGATAAAGTCCAAGTTAAAAACGGCTACGCTCGTAATTATCTAATTCCTCAAAAAAAAGCTGAACCTGCTACTGCTGAAAATCTTGCACAATTTGAAAGCCGTCGTGCTGAACTTGAGCAGGCACAAGCTGATGCACTAGCTAAAGCTAAAGCGCGTGCAACTCAATTAGAAGAAATTATTGTCGAAATTGCAGCTAAAGTGGGCATGGAAGGTAAACTTTTTGGTTCCGTTACTGCTGCTGATATTGCAAAAGCAATTAGTGAAGGCGGTATAAAAATTGTTAAACAAGAAATTCGTTTAGCTGAGCCTATACGACATCTTGGGGAATATGATGTCAAAGTTCATTTGCATCCAGATGTTGATGCTTATGTAACTGTTCAAGTAATTGCTGAAAGCTAATTGGTTTTCATCCTGCCTCTCTCCCTGTTCCTCACTCATCTGTCAATATCAATTAATTTGACGGTTATTGGAGTACAAGCTTTAACTTAACTTGTACTCCTTCGCAATAACCAACGGTTACTATTATCGCTTCTATGTCGGAGCCAATTTATCCCAATAATTCCCTTGAACCTCTAAAAAAGCAACCCTTTTCAAGAGAAGCAGAACAATCGGTATTGGGCGGATTAATGCTCAATAATGATGCTTGGCTTTCAATTGCTGAAATGATGGAAGAAACTGATTTTTACCAGCCAGAGCATCAGATTTTATTCCGCGCCATTAAGTCATTATCTGAAGAAGGTAATCCTTTTGATCCCGTTACCCTTGCAGAATGGTTACAAAAGCATAATAAATTTAATGAGATTGGTGGTAGCAAATATCTAGGGCTGCTTGCTGGAAACACGCCTAGTGCTGCAAATATTCTTGCTTATGCTAAAATTGTACGAGATCGTTCGATTTTACGTCAATTAATGAGTGTGGGTACCAAAATTTCTGAAAGTGCTTTTAATACTCAAGGACGTAGTACAGCAGAATTGCTTGATAATGCTGAAAAAATGGTATTTGAAATTTCAGAAATTGGTGCTAAGGGTAAAAATAGTTTTGTTCCAATAAAGAATATTCTTAGTCAAACCTTAGAACGTATAGAAATATTATCGCAAAAAAATGGTGAAATTACAGGCATAGCAACAGGGTTTACAGATTTTGATCATCAAACTTCTGGTTTACAAAAGTCTGATTTGATTATCGTAGCAGGGAGACCAGCGATGGGCAAAACCAGTTTTGCGATGAATATTGCACAACATGTAGCCATAAAAAAAAAGCTACCTGTAGCAGTGTTTAGCATGGAAATGTCTGACGAACAATTAGCGATGCGTTTAATTTCATCTTTATCAAAGGTTAATTTACAAAATGTGCGTACTGGCAATATCAAAGATGATGACTGGGATAAAATCACAAACGCAGTTAGTGAGTTGGAATCGGCTCCATTGTTTATTGATCAAACCCCAGCTTTAAGCCCACCAGAGTTGCGAACCAGAGTGCGCCGTTTAATGCGGGAACAAGGGCAGCTTGGTTTAGTTGTGATTGACTATTTACAATTGATGCAAGTTACTGGTAATAAAGAAAATCGTGTCAATGAAGTTTCGGAAATCTCGCGTTCCATGAAATCATTAGCAAAAGAAATGAATGTGCCAATAGTTGCTCTGTCACAATTGAATCGAGGTTTAGAGCAACGGACTGATAAACGTCCGAAAATGTCCGATTTAAGAGAATCTGGTAGTTTGGAACAAGATGCTGATATTATTGTATTTATTTATAGAGATGTTGTTTACAATGAGGACACAGCGGAACCAAATAAAGCTGAAATTATTATTGCGAAACAGCGTAATGGTCCCATTGGTACGGTTAATCTCTATTTTCGGGGAGAAACTACAACTTTTGAAAATAGTAGAGCATTTAATGAACCTTTTTATGGAGAATCAACAACATGAGCCGTCCTACTCGTGCCATCATTGATTTAGCAGCCCTACGCGCTAACCTCCAACGAGTGCAAGCCTGTGCCTCATCTCAGCGCATTATGGCTGTAGTCAAAGCCAATGCTTATGGGCATGGTGCTGTTAGAGTTGCTGAGGTGCTTGAATCCCATGTTGATGCTTTTGCAGTGCGTTCTCTTGAGGAAGCATTGACTTTACGCGATGCTGGTATCAGCAAACCGATTGTTTTATTGGAAGGTTTTTTTCGTCCAGAAGAACTGCCGCTAATTGCACAAGGGGCAATAGAAATTGTTATGCACACAGGCAAACAATTTGAAGATTTAACTAATACACCACTTAATAATGCAATTAATGTCTGGTTGAAAGTTGATACTGGTATGCACCGATTAGGTTTTAGTCCTAATAATATTGAAATTATTTATGAGCGGCTCAAAGAATGTCCACAAGTTGCAGAAATTCGATTAATTAGTCATCTTGCTTGTGCTGATAATCTTGAAGATGCCATGACTGAAGTACAAAACGAAGAATTTATGGGACTTGCCACAGCATTAGAACTTGAATCTTCATTAGCCAACTCCGCAGGCATACTAGGATGGCCGCAAACTCACGCTGATTGGGTACGTCCAGGTATTATGCTATATGGTGTTTCTCCCTTTCCTGATCGTGTAGGAGCGGAATACGGTTTACAAGCAGTAATGCAATTAGAATCGTCCTTAATCAGTGTCAAGCGACTTCGTAAAGGAGACCATATTGGCTATGGTGCCACTTGGACTTGTCCCCAATCGATGCTAGTTGGCGTTGTTGCAATTGGCTATGCTGATGGCTACCCTCGCCATGCGCCAATTGGTACACCAGTATTGGTAAATGATACTAGAGTTCCGCTAGTTGGTAGAGTTTCTATGGATATGATTACGGTAGATTTGCGTAATCAGCCAAATGCGCGTATTGGGGACCCAGTGGAGCTTTGGGGGAAGAATTTACCCGTAGAAGAAGTGGCTAGTTTATCTGGTACAATTGCTTATGAATTGCTTTGTCATGTCAATTGTCCAATTGAAAGCCGTTAGTCCTATAAATGTTAGCAGAAAAAACCTCTGAGGTTTTTAAAACCTCAGAGGTTTATATCATTAGCAGCCCTGGTTCTGGAGCATACATACAATCAAGTAGGAGCAATGGTTGCCCTTATTTCAGTTCACAACTACCAGTTTCTCCATAAACCGCCATAATACTTTTCAATTCTTGCAACAGAATTTTTTGTTGAGATTCGTTTAAATGCCGAGTCGATTCAATCACTTCACCGTTTTCAAGTTGTTGAATAACTTTATTAACTGAACGGCAACCTTGTTCACAAATCTGTTCTAGGGATAATTCAATTTGCTTTGTCATGGTTGTTTTTTAGCCTTAAGAATTTTTTATGTTGTTTTTATTTTTACAAAATTACTTATAAAAATAATAAGTTATATAATAAATTAGTTAGAAGAAGCTATAAACCTCCGAGGTTTTAAAAACCTCAGAGGTTTGCTAACATTTTTCTAAATCCACTACTCGTGATACTTCCTCTAAAGACGTACTTCCTTCCAGAACTCTACGCATACCTTCTTTGGCAAGCGTGATAAATCCAGTTTTTTGGGCTTGTTTTTTAAGTTCATAAGTACCAGCTTGATGAGCAATCATTTCTTCTAAAGTATCATCAAGGCGAAAAATTTCCATTAGTGCGATGCGGCCTTTATAGCCGCGTTGTCCACATAATTTGCAACCAACTGGATGATATAGTGTCACGTTTTTAGTTTGGTCTAAATACTCTTGCTTGCAAGCTGGGCAAAGTTTACGTACTAGACGTTGCCCAATCACTCCAATCAGATTTTCTGCTAAAATGTCGGGCAATATACCAAGATTCAATAAGCGCGGAATCGCACCAATCGCTGAATTAGTATGTAAAGTCGAATAGACTTGATGCCCAGTCATGGCGGCGCGAAAGGCCATTTCTGCGGCATCCCGATCTCTAATTTCTCCAATCATAATAATATCTGGGTCTTGACGCATCATTGAGCGAATACCATTGGCAAAATCTAGTTTCACTGCTTCATTAACAGAGGTTTGTCGTACCTGCCCTAAAATATACTCAACTGGATCTTCCAGCGTCATAATATTGACTTCTTCTCGGTTGAGTCGCTGAAGTAGAGAATATAAAGTTGTGGTTTTACCACTACCAGTAGGGCCAGTAATTAAAATCACACCTTCTGGGCGAACTATCATTTTTTTCAACGCAGTTAAGTTTTCATCTAATAATCCAAGTTGTTCTAATGTTAGAATCGCTTTTTGATGGTCGAGAATACGCAAAACTAGATTTTCGCCATGTATTGTGGGTTGTGTTGAGAGACGAAAATCAATAGTTCTACCGCCTAAAGTTAAAGACATACGCCCATCTTGGGGTAAACGATTTTCTGCAATATTTAAACCTGCCATGATTTTTAAACGTACTACGATAGCTGGCCAATAATTTTTATGTAAGCTGCGGATTTGTTGGAGTACGCCATCAATACGATAGCGGATTCTTAAAAAACCTTTTTCTGGTTCAAAATGAATATCCGACGCGCCATTTTTCACGGCATCAGAGAGTAATGCATCTACTAAGCGAACTAGGG
>JALWSU010000140.1 GCA_026993485.1 Thiotrichaceae bacterium
GTTTTATAAACCTCGGAGGTCTTAGTCTTATCTCCCAGACCTCCGAGGTTTTGGAAACCTCGGAGGTCTTAGTCTTATCTCCCAGACCTCCGAGGTTTTGGAAACCTCGGAGGTCTTAGTGTTGTCGCCCAGACCTCCGAGGTTTTGGAAACCTCGGAGGTCTTATTCTTAAAGAGGTAAAAGTCCTGCCTCAATCAATCTTTCTACACTGGCAGCAGTATCGCCTAACAAAACTTCTGATTCTTTTAGTTCTTGTTGTTTGACACTTTCTTGCCAGTTCCAATCTTGTCCGTCATCTCTCAGCCATGCTGGTAATTTTTCTAAATGTGAGATTACACCTTGACGTTGTTGGTGAAATTTTCTTAACCATCTTTGCCTTTCTGGTTCATTTAATAATGAGCCTAATGCTGCTAATTCAAACCAGTAGCGATGTTGTTCTAGTTTATCAAAAACTTCTTCTAGTGGTGGTAAATCAAATTTTGATTTTGGAGATTGCTGAAAATACAGATACAAGTAAATTATACTGAAATTTAATGGTCCTGTGTCTAGTAAAGTACTACGATTACACAGAATATCTTGATAGTGTTCGAGTAAATTAATCGCTTCAAAATCATTTTCACGCCATGCCCATAAAGATAAAGCTCGTATTAGGTATAACCCATTTGCATTACCTTTGTCTTTGTTTAAGTTTTCACGGATTTTATCCTCATTAGTTAGAATATTTTTTACTTGTTTAGCATAATCAGGGGCTTGTTTGTATTTTAAAAAGGCGGTGACATAAAGCAACCATGCTAATTCTCGTTCTCCAGTTTCATTATATAATTCAATGCTTTCTTCTTGCTTGTTCTTGTATTTGCTAATAGCTTTGTAAGAACGATTTTGTTTTAGTGCTAATCGTGCGGCGCGATCTAATAACTTATGATGATCTATTTTAGCCTGTTTCGTTTGTTGCTTAGCTAAATATTCATCTAATCTGTCACATAATAACATCCCTTCCTTGGGTAAATTTAAATCAACCAACAAATTAATTAAATGCCCAAGTAATCCCTCTCCTAAAGTATATAAATTATCGGGAGTAAGTAAGCATAATCCATCTACAGTTTCTTTAACTGCTAAATCGTAACGCCCTTGTCGATAATATAATTTTGCCCAGTAGTGATATATTGCTGGAGAAAGTGCTTGACAGTATTTGTTCAATTTTGAGCGTTTTAATTCGTATTTCTTTAATAACTTATGATCATAACGCTCTGCTAGATAAACTATTAATGGGATTATCCAATATTGAGATAATTCCCAAATTTGGATTTTGTCTAGTTGCCGCAATAGTTTTTTATTTTTGGTATCATCATCAAAGCTGATATTTAAAAACTCGTATAATTTCTTAACTGCTTTATACAAGTTCCCATCAGTCTGAAAACAGCTTAATGTAATACTATTTACAATAAAAGAAAGTTCATCTGGATTATGAGCATAATCAGAATTTATACGAAGTTCGCCCTTACCTAAGAGTTGCAAACGTTGAGCAGCCAATTCGCTATTAGGCTCTGCTTGTGCCTTTAATAAAATTTCACTTACTCTTAATCCATCTAACCACTGCTTTAGAAACGCAATTAAAAATTTTGCTGACGGTTGAGCATCTAATTTTCCAACTGAGGCTAAAACAGTTTGCGCTCCTGATTGCAATAAAGTTTTTCCATAATCAATTAAATTACCAGAATCACTACCACAAACAAGTAATAATACTAAAGGCGGTAGTGGCAGCTTAGGTAATTCCCATAATTCCCCATTTTTCAGCTTAAAAGGTTTAGCATTATCCTGTTCGCTACCATGTACAATTAGGCATAACATGGAAACACTGGATAAATTTTTTTTCTTTAAAACACTTTCAGATTCATAACTATTAATTTGCGCTTGCTCAAATTTACTACCTAAACTTTTGAAAACACTAGCATCACCATCTGGTAACAAGTTTAGAATCACAATCTCGGAACTGCTTGGAAACTTTGGCAGAGTAGCTGAACGTGGTGTAAAGCGTTCCACTATCAACCTTCCTTGTAAATTGCGCCCATCTTCCAAATGTAACCATTCAAAAGGTAATTTCTGCCAATAATCAGGTAAATCTTCAGTTAAATGCAAATTTAATCCTTTCGGATACTTATCCAATTGTGGTTTTAGAACCGCATAGAATTCAGGTTCTAAAACCGAAACTAAAGCTTTTTCTTGCTTCTCACGCCAATCGGAAATATTTGCAGGTAAATTAATAGCGGCAGGAGAGTGAATATTTAATAATCCAGTATCACTAGGAGTCCACCAACGAACTCTGTTTTTTTCTGGCCAAATCCATAAATTTCCCAAATTCATAGCCTATTCCACCTTATCAAGGGGTAATTGATATAATTCGGCACCAGTCGTAGCATCTTGTACGACTAATAAATGTGCTGGACTAGGTTCAAAGAAAAATTCGGCTTTCTGAGTTCGCATTTCTTTTTGTATTGGATCATCATCTTCAAGCAAGATAAAATTTACTTGCTCATCACCTAACCATTTTAGCTTTAATTGTATCTCATCCTCATACTCATCATCGGCAAATATACCAAGTTGGATCTTATCTACTTGATAATAATTGGTTTGCTCTTTTGGAGCATCTCCTAATGCCAGCGCAAATTGCGATACTGGTTGCAAATCAATATGTTGCTTTAGGAATGATATGACTTTATCTACCACTGAAGTTTGCTTAGAAACTTCTGATTTACCCCAGTTCTGATAAATTTCTGGCAAATTAAATTCAGTCGCAATTTCCCGAACTAATTCTGGAGTGAGTGAGCAAACAGCAGCTCCATTATCTTCAACAAATTCAAGATGATGATTCTTAAAAGTGATAGGCCAAAGCACATCACCTTGCCAATTTTGCCCATTATTATAGCTTTGTATCAATCGAGCAGTATTATCCTCTTGGACAAGTTGAAGACATAATTGACGCAAAGGATCAAAAGTCCAAGTTAATATCACGCTCGCACCACTTGGCAAAGTTTTAACCCATTCAAAATCAGTTAATTGTATAACATCAGTTGCGTTAGCAGGTAACTCTTGCAGAGCTTTTTCAAGAGCAAATTGCCCCCTAGTAACAACTTCATCCATCCATTCTTGATAATTTATATCAGCATCATTTTCACTCTGCCAAACTGAAGTTTTTAAACTACCACTCCAGATTTGTTTTACAGTATCGATAGCAGATTTTAAATACCAATTTTCTATGATACCTACGCGATCATTAAGCTTAAAATCCGTTTTATGAATCCAAATACCATTGCCACAACGCAAAGTTAAAGGATAACAAATAGCATTTTCTGATAATGCTATATCTTTAGATCCTACCATTGAATTATCATCAGCAGGAATAGTATATAAAAGCTGCTCATTATCAGGATGTGGCATTAATACCACCCATTGCAAACCCATAGTTTCAGGAGTATCAAAAATAAAAATATCTCCAGCTTGTGGCGGCTGCTTAGCTCTAACTGCTAATTGTTGTTCTTTTAGAACTCGCTTTTCTTGGATTTTTGTAGCTAATTTTTTTAATTTGTTTAAATGTTTTGGTGTCAACATAATGTATAAAAACTCCTAAATAAATTGGAGTCCAAAAGCTTTTGCTTTGGCTGGTCTCGCACCAAAGCTAAAGCTTTGGATTCCAAGTGTAAAATCTACTCGTTATACTCGTTCCTAAGCTCCAGCTCACTCCTTTATAGCACTACCCGTTTGTATAAAATACAGCGTACCAACCTGCCAGGTTTTTAAAACCTGGCAGGTTTGTACTTAGCTAAATCGGGTAACGCTATGTGCATAAGTTTTTAAATAGTTTATTTCATTGCGTTTAATCCTTAAACGCCTCTCAGGGCAACCACAAGGGATTGCCCCTACATAATTGTTTGTAGGGGCAATCCCTTGTGGTTGCCCTTATGTATAAAGGAGTGAGCTGGAGCTTGGGAACGAGTCAAAACTCTACTTACTTCGTTGTCTAATATATAACCACAATTATGACAATTCATCCGATTTAATTTTTCGGATCGATAATCGCCCGAATGATTTTCATATCCTCACTGAAGGTACTAGAAGGAATGCCCAAACGGCGTGCTATTTCAGCTTGAGATGGCACTGGTTCATCAGTTTTACTGTAATTAACATATTCCCGAAAAATTTTCTCAAGTCGCTCACGCACACGCTTTTGAGGTTTTTGGGCAATGCGTTTTTCTACTTGATTAACACGATACTTCCAACTTTCCCAATCTTCGTGTGTGGTATCAGGTTTTACGATTATAATCTGGTTAGGTTCATTCTCTTCATCTTCGTCATTTTCATCTATTCCTACATTTTCTAGGCTGTAGTTTTCATTGTCTATAAATGTATTGTATATACTGGCTTCTGTTGTTATGAAGTCTAGTAATTCTTTAAAGACAAAGGATTTTATCCCACAATTAGCCAAATCAGATATGATTTGGCAAAATTTAGTTTGGATACCTGCACTTTTACGCGCCAATTTTAATCGTATTTCAGCCCATGCCTTATTGCGACGTAAGCAATCTAATAGAGAAATTTCATCAGTTGTTGATGTTGTTTGAGTTAAGGAAAAAGTGAGCAAGGTGCTATCCTGAATTTTGCCAGATTCATCCAAATCTTGAGCAGTCAATTTTTCAGAGTCAATGGCTAGTTGAATAGCTTTTTTAACGTTAACAGCAACGCTATAACTTATAGGATCATTACGTGCTTGTTGATCTGTTAAAAAATTCTTGATATTTTTAATAATCAATCCATCAATATTGTCAAATTTCATGATAGCGTTGCGTAAACCTTCAATGCGTTTAACAACTACCTCTGAATAGCAATCAAAAGTTAAATCATTAAATGCCCCTTCTTGATTCCAACTTTCACAGTCAGAATATCCAAGCCGAACAGGCGGAGCATTCCATAAACCACGCTTACGCATATTAGAGCGTAAAATTTGAGCGATACCATTTAGCAAGACTTTTGGTGGATAATTGTTTATGTCTAAATTTTTGATATATGTAGCAAAGTTAGTATAGTTCATTTTATGGCACCAGCTTGTTGATGACATTGAGTTGATTCAAAATATATTGGAAATCAGCTTGAGATAGCTTACCAATATAACGAGATTTATTCCCCTTCCCTTTCTCATAGTATAACTTTACTTTATGTAATCGAATCGGCTTAGGAATTAGAGAAAAGAGAGTGGGATTAGTTAAACCATTTTCCTCATCAGGATATATAACTACATAAGAAGCACGATACTTGGGATGATGTCTACGAAAAGACATACCTTTAAATAAAAGCACAGTCCTTTGTTTTTCATCATAGTAACAGAAAATGCCAGGATGATCCTTAGTGTTAATTGTCTCAAATCCCCAATGTTTATTTGGCACCATATAAATATCTCCAATCATGTCATCAATATTAGGGGTTTTGGAATTCATGGATAGTTGCTCCTGAATCAAATAAAAATTGATATAGAAAAAAATCTGGATGATTTAATTAGCTTGCAGTTATTTATATAAAGTGAAGAATGTAAATTAAGATTTAAGAATTATGGTATATAAAATATGTTTTTTATATTAATACAAAATTTAGTAGTCAGTCAAGAGTAGTTACGCATTTATATGTTTTGTAATAGAAACAAGATATTAAAATTTGTACTAAGTTGGAGTCCAAAGCTTTAGCTTTGGGCGACCGACCAGCCAAAGCTAAAGCTTTGGACTCCAATACTCAAATAAAGTCAAAAAGGTTAGTTCAGAAAAAACTAGATGATTTGATTTTATCGCAGTTATATAAAAATACATAAGTAAATAAAAAACATCAATCCAAAATCCAATAAGCGAGGTTCATTAAAATGCTGATAGATGAATTAGTCATTAATTACCATATAACTGAAAAATGCAATTATCACTGTCAGTATTGCTATGCAAAATGGAAAGTGGACAAGAATAAAGAAATACATAATAACTTGACACAAATAGAAATATTACTAAACAATCTTTACGAGTTTTTCTCAAAACGTAGCAAGCATGTCCGTCTTAATTTAGCAGGCGGTGAGCCACTTTTATGCAAGAATATTGGCAAAATCATTGAATTGGCTAATTCAATTGGTTTTCGCGTGTCCATTATTTCAAACGGGAGTGCTTTGACTGAAAAATTCATTAAAAATTATGCTAAACAATTATATATGTTGGGTTTAAGTATTGATTCACTCCAAGCAAATAGATTGCAAAAAATTGGTAGGTTAAGTAACAAAAATCAATATTTAGGTACTAAAAAGTGGCTGAAATTGACATCATTACTAAATGAGTCAAATGATAAGCTATTTATTAAGATTAATACAGTTGTTTCTCAATTTAACTATGATGAAAATTTAGGTGAATTTATTCACAAAATTGCTCCATATAAATGGAAAATTTTTCGAGTATTGCCACTGAATAATAATCAGGTTCACATTTCTAATACTGAATTTTTATTTTTTATTCAGAATCATAAGCAAGTTACAGTTCCCTGTTATATTGAGGATAATGAAGACATGACAGAGTCTTATATTATGGTTGATCCAATTGGCAGATTTTATCAGAATTCACCAAATCGTGATGGCTATACCTATAGTCAGCGCATCACGGATGTTGGTGTTGAACAAGCTTTTAATCAGATCAATTTTGAGTTAGATAAATATCAAAATAGGTATATAAAGAAAGAAGCCCAAGCCAATAAATATTGATTTTAGATTGCCTAAATAAAAATTGAGAGTCAAAAAAAATCTGGATGATTTGATTAGCTTGCAGTTATTTATATTATAGTAGTTGCTAAATAAACTGAATCAGAAATTATTTAACATCTTGGAGTCTAAAGCTTTAGCTTTGGCTAGTCGGTCGCCCAAAGCTAAAGCTTTAGCTACGCTTATTTTGTTTGGACTCCAACTGTGAAAAATATTAATACAGCAGGGCAAAATCTCTGAAACTAACAATAATGTGAGAACAAAATTATGGCTAATTATAAAGGCGAACATCTAATTGTTGACAAAGGTTTGTACACTCATCACGGAATCGGCATTGGTAATGGTTTAGTTATTCATTATTC
>JALWSU010000141.1 GCA_026993485.1 Thiotrichaceae bacterium
ATAATATAAAGAGATTTTGGAGCTAATCTCTTCGGAATTATAAGTCTTAGGTTTTACCAGTCTAACATTCCAGACTGAACCACTAATACCTGCCTTCTTGAACTTCCCTAAGTTCCATAATAGATAATATTAAAAAAATTATTGTATGTCAAGCATATTCTGTCATTATAGCAAAATTTTACTTATTTATCATCTATTTTGGTGTTTTTGGTTATAATTGTAAACTGTTAATATTTCTCCAGTCGTCAAAAGGATAAAACAACTTTATTTGTAAATCAACGAGTTGTAAAAATTGTCCGAAGTATTGTTAAAGTAGCACACACAAAATGACAAGGTTAAAACGCCTCACAGGGCAACCACAAGGGATTGCCCCTACAAACAGTGATGTAGGGGCAATCCCTTGTGGTTGCCCTGCGCTCCAGCGTGGAAACGAGAGTGCAAAAATTTTATGTAATTTAGCTCAGCTTACTTAGCTACGCTTACTACGTTTCGTTGCGAAGAGAGGAGAGAAACTATGCTAACATCTTTAGATCATTTGATTATTAATTTTGATCACGGTTTACGTACACTTTTTGGTCAACCATTAGGCACAACACGAGCGAATCCAGCCACAGCAGTACCTGATAATGAGTTGACTGATACTGAAAAAGTCTTATCAGCACGATTAATGCGTGTCAATCATGCGGGAGAAGTTTCTGCCCAAGCATTATATCAAGGACAAGCTTTAACTGCTCGCACTCAAGCAGTGCGCGACAGTATGAAACAATCCGCTATTGAAGAAAATGATCATTTAGTTTGGTGTGAAAACCGCATTCATGAACTTAATGGACATGTGAGTTTTTTAAATCCACTTTGGTATGTGGGATCATTTAGTATTGGTGCTTTAGCAGGTGTGGCAGGCGATAAATGGAGTTTAGGCTTTGTTGCGGAAACAGAGCGGCAAGTAGTTAAACACATAGAGGGACATTTGCAACGCTTACCTGCTAATGATTTGAAAAGTCAAGTTATTTTAGAACAAATGAAAATAGATGAGGCACATCATGCCACTGTTGCGCTTAAAGCTGGCGGTGTGCAGTTGCCAAAACCAATCGCTTGGTTAATGGGGGGGGTGTCAAAAGTTATGACTAAAACGGCTTTTTGGGTTTGAAAATGATTTTTGCTGGCAAAGAAAGACCTCAGAGGTTTCCAAAACCTCTGAGGTCTTATTTAAACCGTACCACTATCTCTAGTAAATTTATGAATTAAACGACGCTCTTTTTTCGTTGGCCGTCCCATACCTCGCGGACGTAAGGCGGCATTTTGACGATGTAATAGGCGAGCTTGTTCACGTTTTTCAATACTTTCTGGCGTTTCTTTATATAATAATACCGCCTCTGTTGCAGATCGGCGTTGTATTGATAAAGCTTGCACAATCACTGTGCGTTCTGTATAACCAGTGCGTATTTTTAATTTATCACCAATATGTACCTCTTTAGCGGGTTTAATGCGTTGTTCATTCAGGTAAACTTTACCTCCGCTTACTGCATTTGTGGCTAAGCTGCGGGTTTTAAAAAAACGTGCAGCCCATAGCCATTTATCCAATCTGACTTTAGTATTTGTATTTGTATTTGTATTTTTAGTTGAGCTTTGCATAATTAATTGCTTTTAAAGTAGAATTATAAACTAGCCCCATTCTTCTATTCATATCCTTGGTGCGTTGTTCAACTATTTCACGCGCATCACCCGCCAGCCAACGCTTTTTGATTTCCCAATACTCTGGCTTCCTGTTTTCATTTAATACCGAATTGGCAGCCAAGGTGAGAAAAATGGCTTGCGCCTTTTGGGTTTGGATAGAACTGATAGATAGAGCAGCCCAATCAATGACTTCAATACGATTAATTGTACGGTAAATCACCGCCAATAGGGTATATTTGCCACTAATTTCGTTAATAGCTGTTAAAATGTAATTATGATGATTATAAATATTCTTGTTTTTCAATAATTGTTGAAAAACAGAGGTTGCCTGTTTCATAGTTTTAAAGATGAGATTAGTATCACTAGATACTAACTTATAAGTATCATCTAATGTAATTTCGGCTTGTGCTTGAATTAATCCTTGATTAATTGCGCGTAAATCGGTTGACAAATAATAGGGAACTGAGGCAATACCCTCTAATAATCCCGCAGCAATTTGAAAGGGAGAAAGTGCAGTAACACTAACTAATGCTTCGGTTGAAATTGTTACTTTTTTCGGTGATGCACAGGCTGAAATCAGACAAACGCAACACAGGTAACTAAGCGTTTTTTTCATCATCTTAATTCCATTAAGTCGATGATTTAATATTTGTTAAAGTTTATCACGTTTTGAAGTAGCTAGGAGAAAAATTTGATAAAAGGGCTAATTATCACAATTTCAACCGGTATTTTAGTAGGTCTCATATTGCTTTGGATAGAATATACTTATTTTATTCCAATATTTGCAGAGGAGGAGCTCTCTTCGCTGATAACGAAAAAACCAAACCCTTGCCCATGTACACCGGGTAAAATTTTTCATGATTTTTTTTTAAAATCGGAAGATTTTGGTCCTGAAATGGTAGTTATTCCAGCGGGAGAATTTCGTATGGGAGATATTCAAGGCACAGGTACAGAGTCAGAACAGCCCGTACATGATATATTTATGCGTAGATTTGCTATCAGTCGCCATGAAATTACCTTTACAGAATATGACCGTTTTGTGATAGCTACAGGAGCTAGAAGCCCTGATGATGCTGGCTGGGGGCGTGGAAATCGACCAGTTATTAATGTATCTTGGAAAGAAGCGACAATTTATACTGAATGGTTAAGCAGACAAACTGGAAAAGAATATCGTTTACCAACTGAAGCCGAATGGGAATACGCAGCACGGGCTGAAACGGATACAAACTATTGGTGGGGAAATAATATTGGGTATAATCTTGCTAATTGTGCCGATTGTGGTAGTTACTGGAGTAATCGCAAAACAGCACCAGTTGGCTCATTTCCTGCTAGTTTGTTTAAATTATACGATACAGTAGGTAATGTTTACGAATGGACTTGTTCAGAATATGAAAAAAAATATACAGGTAGGGAACAACGTTGTTTGAGTAAATATAATACCACAGCTTTACGTGTTATTCGTGGTGGTTCTTGGTATAGCTATTCGAGATTTGCGCGTGCGACTAGTAGGTATTGGTTTTCGCGGAACTATCGTGATAACAAGATTGGTTTTCGCGTTGTTAGATTAATATTTGATTAATCCTCTACCAATAATTCGGATATTTAGTATAATAATCATATTGTTAACGACAATTTTGAAATAATTAGGAGATTTATTTTGAGAAAATTCAAGCAATCTAGTTTCGTCATTTTTTTGAGTGTCTTGCTATTTTCCTGCAACCAAACTATTGGTACTTATCAAGAAAATCATAAACTTATTAAAACAATTGACATCATCAAATATGACAGTTACCCACAACAAGTCAATGTGGTTGCTAAAGGGCAATTGACAGATAGTTGTACCAAAATTGACGATATAATTGAAACTCAAAGGGGTAACACTTTGATGCTCTCAATTACGACAAGCCGTCAAAAAAATAAGGTTTGTAAGCCAGTAAATCAGGCATTTGAGGAAGTTATTCCTATCAATGTTGCTGGATTAAGGGCCGGGATTTATAAGGTTAAGGTTAATAATTTGAGTGGTTTTTTTGAATTGGATGTGGATAATCTGGTGCAATAATAAAAAAAAACCTCCGAGGTTTTAGAAACCTCGGAGGTTTGATACCATCATTCGTCAGTTACACATCCCTCTGAGGCATTTTTAACCGTTTTGATGTATTTGTATAAAGTTCCTCGTGTCGCCTTATAAGGTGGCATTGTCCATTCAGCGCGACGTTTTGCCATTTCTGCATCATCAACATCCATAGTTATGGTTTTATTTTGTGCGTCAATGGTAATCATATCGCCATTTTTAACTAAGCCAATTGGGCCGCCTTCTTGGGCTTCTGGGACAATATGCCCGACAATAAATCCATGTGAACCGCCAGAAAAGCGTCCATCAGTCAATAATGCAACATCTTTACCCAAACCTGCTCCGACAATAGCTGAAGTTGGTGTCAACATTTCTGGCATTCCTGGACCACCTTTGGGACCTTCGTAGCGTATAATAACCACATCACCTTTGACAATCTCTTTACGTTCTAAAGCACTGAGCATATCTTCTTCACAATCATAGACTTTTGCTGGTCCAGTAAAGCTTAAACCTTCTTTACCAGTGATTTTAGCCACTGAGCCGCCAGGTGCAAGGTTGCCTTTGAGTATCTGAATATGTCCTGTAGCTTTGATTGGATTTTCTAAAGGACGAATAATCTCTTGTCCTTCAGTAAGTCCGGGTACTTCGGCTAAATTTTCCGCCACCGTTTTACCGCTGACTGTTAAACAGTCGCCATTGATTAAACCTTTCTCTAACAGATATTTCATTACCGCAGGCGTACCACCAATATTATGAACATCTTCCATGACATAACGCCCACTTGGCTTGAGATCGGCTAAAAACGGAACTCTATCGCTAACTGTTTGAAAATCATCAATTGTCAGATCAACATCAACCGCTCTCGCCATTGCAATTAAATGCAAAACTGCATTTGTTGAGCCGCCAAGTGCCATAACAATAACCATTGCATTTTCAAATGCGGCACGAGTCATAATATCGCGCGGTTTAATATCTTTTTCCAATAAATTGCGAATTGCTGCACCTGCTTGAAAACATTCTTCTAATTTCGCCGAATATTCAGCAGGTATCGAAGAACTATAAGGTAAACTCATGCCTAATGCCTCAATGGCTGAAGCCATTGTATTCGCTGTGTACATGCCACCACAAGCCCCTGCACCCGGACAAGCATGTTTTACAACATCTTGACGTTCCTCTTCAGTCAAGGTGCCAGCAATATATTGTCCATAGGATTGAAAAGCGGAGACAATATCTAAGGGATTATTATTTTTATCATGTCCAGGCTTAATTGTGCCACCATAAATCATTAAAGCTGGGCGATTCAGTCTCGCCATTGCGATTAAACAGCCAGGCATATTTTTATCGCATCCGGGTAGAGAAATATTGGCATCATACCATTGCGCTGCCATAACGGTTTCAATGGAATCTGCAATTAAATCACGCGATTGCAGAGAATAACTCATGCCGCTAGTACCCATAGAAATGCCATCACTAACACCAATCGTATTAAAACGCATACCCACCAAGCCAGCAGCTACTACACCTTCTTTAACTTTGCGGGCTAAATCCAGCAAGTGCATATTGCAGGTATTACCCTCATACCAAACACTAGCAATCCCCACCTCAGCTTTATTCATATCCTCCTCGGTTAAACCAGTACCATAAAGCATGGCTTGAGATGCGCCCTGTGATTTCGGCTGGGTGATTTTTGAACTTACTTTATTAATAGACACTTAACTGCTCCATTTTGTTAGTATGAATAATTTTTTCAAATCTCTATGCTATAATCAGATTGTCACGGTAAAACTAGACAATTTATAAGGTATATTTATAAAATAAATATATACACTTTTATTTTCAATTAGTTAATAGGTAATATATGAAACTGAGAACTAAATTAATCATCACATTTTCGATTATCACCTTAATTCCTGCGCTCATTACTGGTATGTATGCTATACAAGTGTCCAGTAACAGTTTGCGAACGCAAGCACTCACTACACAAACGGCACATGCTAAAACACTGGCAAATAATGTTCACTCATTTCTATCTGTGGTTCAGGGTGATGTCCTGTTTCTGAGTCAATCACCTCTTATGAAAGAATATGCAACGCTGCGATTTCAAAATACGCCTGCTGATATTTTAGAACAAAAGCGACAGTACTTGGAACAAGAATTTCTTGCCATTTCTAAAAACCGAGGAATTTACTACCAAGTTCGTTATCTTAACGAAAAAGGACAAGAAGTTGTTAGAGTTGATTCAGATGGAATAAAGCATACCATTATTCCACGCGACAAGTTACAAGATAAATCTGGTCGTTATTATTTTAAAGATGCTATACGTTTATGGGGTACACAACTCTTTGTTTCACCCCTTGATCTTAATCGTGAACATGGTGCAATCGAAGTTCCTCATAAACCAGTAATTCGTTACGGCGTTAACGTTTATGATGACAACAACAACAAAGCTGGTATTGTAATTGTCAATGTTGATGCGAACAAATTTCTTAAGCCACTAGGGCAAATTCGTTTGGTAGATCAAAATGGCTATTTTTTGAGCCATCCTGATATTAACAAACTTTGGGGTGGCCCAACTGACTTAAACACTAACGAAAAATTGCAAAAAGAATACGGAGAATTGAGTCAAAAAATTCTGGGCAAAAATGGCACCATCAGTACTGATAAGATCACTTTGTCTTTTCAAACGATCAAAGTACCGGGAGTAGCTTATGAATGGACTTTAATTGTCCAAAATAACACCAATGATATTCTTAAGAGTGTGAAGAAATTTCGTATTATATTTAGCCTCATTCTATTATTAGCAGTACTTTTAGCTTTATTTTTAGCCTGGTTTTTCAGTAGAATAATTACCCGCCCACTTGAACATTTGACCGAAGCTGCGGATAACATCAGTAAAGGTGAGCTGCATTCTAATCAGATTGAATTTACAGACGATAAAAGTGAAATCGGTCAACTTGCTCGAGCGTTTGAGCGGATGCGAGTTAGTATGATTAAGTCTTTTGAAAGACTACGCAAACAATCCTAATAACTGATGTTACGCACCTAGCTTCAATTCGCCTCGCGGCTCAAGCCCTAGGCTAAAAGCCGACTGTTTACAGAGTCCAAAGGCTAAATTGGTAAAGTACTAATCAGCTTTACTTTAGCTGACTTTTACTTTTAACCTAGGGGTTTATCCCTAGGAGCCACTCACTTATACATAAGTTTTTAAATAATTGATTTAATTGCGTTTAATCATTAAACGCCTCACAGGGCAACCACAAGGGATTGCCCCTACAAACAGTGATTTACTGTAGGGGCGATCCCTTGTGGTTGCCCTTGTGTATAAGTGAGTGAGGCGGAGCTGGGTGCGTAACATCAGCTAATAATTTTAAATTTATTGCCAAATCCAAAGGGCAACCACAAGCAAGGGGTTGCCCACAAATAAAAAAATGACAACAAAAGAATTAACATACCAAGAATTAATATCTGAGATACGCCGTTTATCATTAGATAAACGAAACGGTACAATCTTTATTACTAGCACTGATGGTCATATAGCGCGAATTGTATTAAATAAAGGCACTATTACTTATTTAAATTTTGATAATAAGCATCACGGTTCTCAAGCCATTCCCTATATTCAGGGAATTAAGCGTGCCAGATTACAATTTGTGGGCGGTACCTTTGAAAGTTATCAAGCAGAGATATTGCCTAGCACTGAGGAAATTTTTTATCAACTTTCAGCTGTAAAAGTCATACCCGAAAAAAGCAGCGAGTTCTCAAATTCAACCAAAATCAAACCAACAGCAGAAACCGGCAGCGAGTTATCAACTCCAACTGATTTTAACAAGGCTATTGAGACAATAAAAATTACATTAGCTGATTATATTGGTCCCATTGCTACTATTATCTGTGATAACTATATCCAAACAATTAAACTAAATAATACCAAAGATTATCTAATTGTCATGATTAAAACATTGGCTCTTGAAATAGAGAAAACTGATGAACAAGAGGAATTTAAGAACAAACTCATGGCAAAAATCTTTCATAGCTGAATTTAAAGGTTTGGTTGCGGTTTTACATCAAATGCTTTACCTATAATAAAAATTTACCACTTTTCAAGTTCCTATTAATTATGGAAATTAATCAAAACATCTTAGCCTATTTTGACTTAATAGCAGAAATACAAAAACTATCTTCTCAAAAAGTAACTGGAACCGTGTTTATCACTACTGATGATGATCATTTAATGCGACTGGTATTAGATGAAGGAGCTGTTCGTTCTTTACTTCTTGATAATAAAATCAGTGGATACGATGCGCTTGCATTTTTGAAACAAATTAAATTTGGTAAATTACACTTTTCTCAGAATCTATTTGAAACTGCTCAAGAAGTGCCGTTACCAAACACTGATGAACTGTTTCAGATGTTGAGAAAACAAAGGATATTTGCTTTTCAGGATGAAAATGAATCAATTTCAAGTCAGATTAGAGATGCTATTAAACTAGTGAAAAACACTTTAGCGGAAGAAATAGGCCCTTTTGCTGCCATTGTGTGTGATGATTATCTGAAGCAAAATGTTATTCAGACAAATAATGATATTTTGACGATGATTGATGCTGTTGCCGTTGAAATTGATGATGCTAAAGCTGCACAAGCTTTTAAAGATAAACTCAAGGCCAAATTTTCTCATTAATATAAGTAAGTAGCTTGGATTATTTTTCTAATTGATAACGTTGAATAATTATGTCTATTAATTGATGTGCCAGTTCCTTTTTAGAACAACGCGATAATTCAAGCTCGCCATCATTCCAAAAAATATGTAAGGCATTTTCTTCACTATCAAATCCTATGCCATCAATTCCAACCAAATTGGCGGCTATCAAATTTAATTTTTTACGTTTTAATTTTGATTGCGCGTATTTAATCAAATCCTTAGTTTCAGCAGCAAAGCCGACTGTAAAAGGCGGATTAGGTAAATTTGTAACGCTGGCTAAAATATCGAGTGTAGGTTCTAAGCGTAAAATTAGTTCCGCCTCGTTCTCGTTTTTTTTCAATTTATGAGCCGCTTGTTGGCTTGGACGATAATCGGCAACTGCTGCTGTTGCAATAAAAATATCAGTACCTGAAATGGCTGCCATAACAGCCTCAAACATTTCTTGGCTGCTATCAACAGAAATAATTTTCGCCCCTTGCGGTGGCGATAATGAAACGGGGCCACTGATTAGAGTAACATCTGCACCTTGAGCAATAGCAGCTTCTGCAACTGCATAACCCATACGCCCAGAACTCCGATTACTGATAAAGCGTACTGGATCAATATGTTCACGAGTTGGTCCCGCAGTGATTAAGATTTTTTTACCCTCTAATTTTCCCTCTAGTTTCCCCTCCTTTATTCCCCAATTATTAAATAAGGTTTTCAAAGCCTTTACCAATTCCTCTGGCTCAAGCATACGCCCAGCTCCAGTTTCACCACAGGCTTGTGCGCCAACCGCTGGTCCGAAGATTGTTACGCCAAACTCTTGTAATCGTTGATAATTTTCTTGAGTAGCTTTTGCTTGCCACATTTGTTGATTCATTGCAGGTGCAACCGTAATTGGTGCAGTAGTAGCTAAACAAAGAGTACTAAGTAAATCATTCGCATGTCCATAAGCCAATTTAGCTAAAAAATCAGCAGTAGCTGGCGCAATTAATACAACATCTGCCCACCGCGCCAATTCAATATGCACCATTGCAGTTTCCGCATCCATTATATTGGTATAAACAACTTCTCCAGATAATGCTTGTAAAGTTAGCGGAGTGATAAACTCTGTTGCTGCGGTAGTCATTACAACCCGTACTTGTGCGCCCTGATCGCGCAAACGTCGGACTAGTTCAGCACCTTTATAAGCAGCAATGCCGCCAGTAATACCAAGTAAAATATGTTTATTAATTAATGTTTGCATTTAAATTGACTATCAAGTTTTTAAGGATTTAATCCGCAACCTTAAACTATTCATCACCACAGAAACACTGCTAAAAGCCATTGCCCCCGCTGCTAGTGCTGGATGCAAAGAGCGTAGCATCATAGGTAATCCCGTAAATGGATATAAAACTCCCATCGCTACTGGCACCAGTAAAACATTATAGCCAAATGCCCAAAATAAGTTTTGTTTAATAGTTCGCATTGTCGCCTTACTTAAAGCTATAGCTTGGGAAACAGTTCGTAAGTCTCCCCGCATTAAGGTAACATCAGCAGTTTCCATTGCTATATCAGTACCTGTACCAATAGCCATACCAACATCCGCTTGAGCTAAAGCTGGTGCGTCATTTATACCATCTCCTACCATTGCAACCATTCCTTGAGATTCAGCTTGCAACTGTTTGATTGCATTCGCTTTACCCTCTGGAAGTACGCCCGCTAATACGCGCTCAATTCCAACTTCTTTGGCAATCGCTTCAGCAGTTGCTTGATTATCCCCTGTCAACATGACTACTTGTAAGCCTAATTTATGTAGTTCTTCTACGGCGGCTTTTGAACTAGTTTTAACCGTGTCAGCAATCCCAATTAATCCAACCAATTGCTTATCAATATAAACATTCACAACCGTTTTAGCTTGGGCTTGTAAATCTGCTCGAATCTTGCCAGCTTTCTCAGTTTCCTGTAATTTATGATTGCCCAATGCCACCTGCCGATTATCCACCATTGCAATAATTCCATGTCCACTAATCGCTTGAAACTCTTGTGGTTCTGAAAGTTGCAACTGTTTAGCGAATTTAACTATAGCTTCACCAAGTGGATGCTCGCTACCACGTTCCGCTGAAGCTGCGAAGTGTAAAATATCTTCCTCCTGAAATCCGTCAGCCACTACAATAACATCGGTTACTGTAGGTTCTCCAGTAGTAACCGTACCAGTTTTATCTAAAACTACCACTTTCAATTTATGGGCTAATTCTAAAGCTTCACTATTTTTAAATAAAATCCCCAGTTCCGCACCTTTAGCAGTTCCTACCATAATCGCAGTAGGAGTCGCCAAACCTAGCGCACATGGGCAAGCTATCACCAAAACCGCAACCATTCTTATCATTGCCAAATTAAAATCTTCACCAATACCTATCCACCAAATTAGTAAAGTAAAAACTGCAATCAAAATAATTATAGGTACAAAAAAACTCGCCACTTTATCAGCTAAATGTTGAATCGGTGCTTTACTGCCTTGAGCCTCTTCAACTAGGCGAATAATTTTCGCTAACGCCGTTTCCGCACCAACTTTAGTAGCTTCAATTTTGAGCAAGCCTTGTTTATTAATAGTTGCACCAATGACGTTATCACCCTTTTGTTTATGAACTGGCAAACTTTCGCCAGTCAACATACTTTCATCAACGCTAGATTCTCCCTCAATGACTTTACCATCAACAGGAAAACTTTCTCCTGGGCGCACAATGACTATATCGCCAACCACTACAGATTCTATAGCAATAGAGCTTTCCACCCCATTGCGTATTACTCTAGCCGTTTTAGCTTGCAGCCCCATTAATTTTTTAATCGCAGCCCCAGTTTTACTTTTAGCCTTAGCTTCTAGCAACTTACCCAATTTAATAATGGTAATAATCATTGCCGCAGTTTCAAAATAAACATGTTCCCCCCAAATAGGATTCAACATAACCGCTAAGCTATAAAAAAAAGCCACAGAAGTACCCATTGCGATTAATACATCCATATTCGCCGAACCGTTTTTCAACGATTTCCACGAACCGACATAATAATCCCAGCCAACATAAAACTGTACAGGTAAAGTCAGCAACAACATTAACCAATTTACCCATACCTCCTGCGCCCAATTACCTAACAAGCCAAAATCCCGACTCATGCTTAGTAAAAACAGTGGCACAGTGAAAATAACACCAATCCAAAATTTATGGGTTTGGTTAATTACTTGCTTAGGTTTCTCGGTTTTGTCAGAAACTACGCCAAAACCGACAGATTCAATTTTTTGAATAATCTCAGTTTCATTCAATAGGCTTGAATCAAACTGACAATTGGCTTTTTCAGCCGCGAAATTGACATTAACTTGCTCCATTCCTTTGAGTCTTTTCAAGTTACGTTCAATTGTATTAGAACAATTAGCGCAAGTCATGCCTGTGATTGCTAGGGTAATTTGTTTTTTGGACATTTATTGCCTTATTAGGTCTTGAACATATAGGTAAGCTGAGTCATAATATTAAATATACAGCTATGACAGCATTGAATCTTATCAAATTTGAATATTGTCAACAAGTTTATACTAAACGATCCTAACCATTGTAAAATATTCACTATGTAACAATACAAAGACGAACTACTTGGGAATTTTGTAAATTACTTGATCAAAAATTTATTGCCTCAAAAAAAGGCTACAATCAATGGCTTAAATATGCTCAACAAAATGGATGGATAAAATAGATGCCTAATGTTGATATATATTGTGGTGATGCTATAGAACTATTTAAAGGAATTGAAAGTTTATCTATTGATCTTATCATTGCTGATCCACCTTACAACCTTGGTAAGAACTATGGAAATAACCATGATTTAAAAGAGTTCAAGGAATATCTTGAATTTACCAAATCTTGGTTATCAGAAGCTAAAAGAGTATTAAAACCTACTGGAACTTTATATGTTTTTATGGGTGTTAGGTTCATATCTTATTTGTATGAGATTTTGGATAGAGATTTAGGGCTATTTTTTAATAGTTGGATTGTTTGGCATTACACGCAAGGAATTGGAAAAACTAAGGGTTTTTCTCCTCGACATGAGGATATTTTAATGTTTACAAAATCAAAAGATTTTGTGTTTAATTTAGATAATGTTCGTATCCCGCAAAAATACTACCGTTCAAGAAATAACATGAGGGGAGCTAATCCTGGTGATGTCTGGGAATTTTCTCATGTTCATTATTGCAATCCAAATAGACAAAATCACCCAACACAAAAACCAGAAGGGCTGATTGAAAGGCTGGTATTAGCATCAAGCAATGAAAATAGCCTCGTATTAGATCCATTTTCAGGAAGTGGTACAACGCTGCGTGTTTGCCAACAGTTGAATCGAAATGCAATCGGGTTTGAGCTAAACCCAGAGTATGTTCACATGACAAATACAAGACTTAATGAAGTCTTTGATGGATTTGACAGCGTTGATCCAAGAATGGCAAGAGTACCGAATGATCTCAGGAAACCAAAAATTAGGCAAGAATATTTAGAGAATCATATTAAATGGTTTCTTCAAAACCATAAGAGTGCTATTGATGTGTTTAAAAAAGCAGTTAAAGACGAATATGGCAATGATGTCTTTGATTCAATTAATAAATATCAAACATTTGAAGCCGACGCACAGGAACAATTGATTTTTTAGACTTATCCAAAAATAAAAATCTCTGCCTAAATCCACCTCGCTGCTTGAGCAGCGAGGCTAAAAGTTAAAGTGGGCTAAATAAACTTAACAGCTTGATGTTATTTCTTGTTATTTAAACCTTCAAAGTTTCATCATAGTCCCTTCGATCCAATCTTCAGCTAACCGATTAATTTCCTTATAGTCTTTACCTTTTGGATCAATAACAGGACCAATAATAACTTTAATCGTACCCGGATATTTTATAAAACCGCTGCGTGGCCAAAATTTTCCAGCATTATGCGCTACTGGCACAACTGGATAACCACTTTTTTCCGCTAACATTGCTCCTCCCACACCATAGCGTTTTTTTTCTCCTATCTTTACTCGTGTTCCTTCAGGAAAAATTACCACCCAAATTCCTTTAGCTAAACGATTGGTTCCTTGTTCAATAATTTCTTGCATAGATTGCCGCAGATTTTTACGACGAATAGCTATCGGATTTAGGCTTTTTAAGCCCCAACCAAAGAAAGGTATCCAAAACAATTCTCGTTTTAATACCCAAACTTGGGGCGGAAAAATTTTTTGAAAAACAATGGTTTCCCATGCAGATTGATGTTTGCTTAATATAATCGCTGCTGTTGTCGGAAGATTTTCAGCACCTTCAACTTGATAAGTTAATCGGCAAGTTTTTTCCAGCCACCAAGTGATGAAATATGCCCAACGACTGATTACTCGGTAACGCTTTTGATAGGGCAAGGGTAAAACCAAGGGAATGAGAATTACTGTCCAAATTAAAACCGCAATCACCATTCCACAATAAAATAAAACCGAACGTAAAAATAGCATTATTTTGAGTTTTTCTCCGTGGCTAAGAAATCATCAACGAAAGCCGCTAAATCTTTATATACAGGCACATCTTCAAATCCTGGTCGATTATTCACCGTGCGCTTTCCCTTTCCAGTTAGCACTAAAATTGGTTGTGCGCCTGCGGTACGGGCGGCTTGTAAATCGCGTAGTGAATCTCCTACTGCTGGCACATTAGTTAAAGAAATCCCTAAACGATTGGCGAATTCGTGAAACAAACCTGGAAGAGGTTTACGACAGTTGCAATTATCTTTGGGGCCATGTGGACAAAACAGCGTGGCTTCAATCGTGCCACCCACTTCTAATAATTGTTTGTGCATTTTATTATGAATATTATGCAAGCTTTCTAAGCTAAATAAGCCTCGCGCTAAGCCTGATTGATTCGTTATAATAATCACCCTATAATCTGCTTGACTTAAGCGAGCTATCGCTTCTAGGCTACCAGGAATTGCTTGCCACTCTTCTGGTGATTTAATGTATTCATCAGAATCGTAGTTAATAACCCCATCTCTATCAAGAATTACTAATTTTGGCATGATTAATTTTGTAATTTGGAAATATCAGCAATTTGTAAAAATAAATTCCGCACTTGTTGTAACAACGCTAGACGATTAGTACGGATTGTCCGATTTTCATCCATTACCAGTACCTTATCAAAAAAGTAATCTACTACTTCTCGTAAACTAGCTAAATGTTGCAAAGCAGTTTGATAGTCGCCAGTTTTTAGTAATGGTGCAATGGTTTCGCTAACGCTTGCCATTTCTTCATACAGGCGTTTTTCAGCTTCATGATTAAAAATACTTGAATCGGGTTCGGCTGGAAAGGCTTCAGTGGTTTTTTTCAGAATATTATGAATACGCTTATTGGCACTGGCTAAACTCATTGCTTCGGGCAATTGGCGAAACGCTTCTATGCCACGAATCCGCCGATCTGCATCTAGTGGAGAACTGGGGCGGCAGATTAAAACGGCTTCAATACTATCTGGATTTATATCTTGATCCTGATAATAAGCGCGTAGGCGTTCTAGTATAAAATCAAATACTGGTTCGCTAGGTTTCGCTTTGAGATTGGAATAAGCAGCTTCGGCTTTTTCCAACAATTGGCGTAAATCTAAAGCTAAACTGGATTCGATCATAATTCGCAAAACGCTAATGGCGGCGCGACGCAGTCCAAATGGGTCTTTGTCACCAGTAGGACTTTGCCCAATTCCAAAAATACCAATTAATGTATCTAATTTATCTGCTATAGATAGGGCTTGTCCCAAAGGGGTGCGGGGTAAATCATCTCCCCAAAAACGCGGCAAGTATTGTTCACGCAGGGCAATTGCTACCTCAGAGTCTTCTTGATCATGCCGCGCGTAATATTCGCCCATAATGCCTTGTAGTTCGGGAAATTCTCCCACCATTTCAGTCATTAAATCGCATTTTGATAGTTCTCCAGCTCGAATACCTTGTGCAGCATCAGCACCTAATTGTTTCGCAATCGTGCCGCTTAATTGTGCTACTCGCTTGGATTTATCCGCTAAACTGCCTAATTGGTTTTGAAAAATAACCGTTTCTAAAGATTTTAAATGACTAGATAAGGGATTTTTACGATCTTGTTCCCAGAAAAACGCGGCATCGCTTAAGCGTGGACGAATAACCCGTTCATTTCCTGCTTGAACTTGTTCAGGTTCACGGCTGTCAATATTGCTTATGGTTATAAAATGGGGTAATAATTTGCCTTCGGAATTGACGACATGAAAATATTTTTGATGGTTTTTCATTGCCGCAATTAGAGCTTCAGGAGGTACATCTAAAAATTTCTCCTCAAATGCTCCTGTAATTGCAATCGGCCATTCGACTAAATTAGTAACTTCATTTAATAAGTTTTCATCAATTACTGCTTGACCGCCGATTTGTTCTGCCGCTTCTGCAACTAAAACTTGCACTTGTTCACGACGAGCCATAAAAGCAGGAATTACATATCCTTGTGTTTCTAATTCTTTTGGGTAATCAGATGCAACTGCTAAAGATATTGGCTCGGGATGATGAAAACGATGTCCCCGCGTTTCGCGCCCACTTTGTACCCCAAGAATATTAGCCTCAATAACTTCATCTCCCCATAAAATCACTAACCAATGTACGGGGCGTACAAATTCATAGGGTAAATCACTCCAACGCATCCGTTTCGGAATCGGCAAAGCGGCGATAGCGGCTTCAATCAATTTAGGAATTAAAGTTGCAGTAGCTTTACCAGCTTGAGTGCTACGATATAGTAACCAAGCACCTTTTTTAGTTTCCAATCGCTCCAAATCAGCAAGATTCACGCCGCAGGAACGCGCAAAACCCAAAGCAGCTTTAGTCGGTTCACCATTTTTAAAGGCAGCAGCAATAGCCGGGCCGCGTCTTTCGATTTGACGATCCGCTTGCATTGTCGCTACATCTTTGATTAATACAGCTAAACGACGCGGAGTCGCAAAAGGTATAGCAATCTTATAACTCAATTGCGCTTGTTCCAACCCGCTACATAAGCCCGAAGAAAAAGCTTCTGATAAACCTTGCAAGGCTTTAGGCGGCATTTCTTCGGTACCAATTTCGATTAATAAATCACGGAATTCAGCAGAAACTTCAGACATTTTTGCCCCCTACTACCATTGGAAAATTTAAAGATTCACGACGATCATAATAAGCTTGTGCCACTGCACGCGCTAGAGTTCTCACTCGCAAAATATAACCTTGTCGCTCAGTTACAGAAATAGCATGACGGGCATCAAGTAAATTAAAAGTATGGGAAGTTTTAAGCATCATTTCATAAGCGGGTAATGGTAAGTTTTTCTCAATCAAGGCGTGACTTTCGCGCTCGTAAGTCTCAAAAAAGTGAAATAAATCCTCAACAGGGGCATGTTCAAAATTATAGGCTGACATTTCCACTTCATTTTGATGAAAAACATCGCCATAAGTAACATTCTTTGTCCAAACTAAATCAAAGACACTTTCGACATTTTGCAAATACATAGCAATCCGCTCTAAGCCGTAAGTAATCTCGCCAGTCACTGGTTTACATTCTAAACCGCCGACTTGTTGAAAATAAGTAAACTGAGTGATTTCCATACCATTAAGCCAAACCTCCCAGCCCAAGCCCCAAGCACCAAGTGTCGGAGATTCCCAATTATCTTCAACAAAGCGAATATCATGCACTAAAGGATCAATACCAAGCATTTTTAAGGAGTTAAGATACAAATCCTGAATATTCAATGGCGATGGCTTTATAACTACTTGATATTGATAGTAATGTTGCAAACGATTGGGATTTTCCCCATAACGTCCATCAGTCGGGCGACGACAGGGTTGCACATAAGCCGAACTCCACGGCTCTGGACCAATTGCGCGTAAAAAGGTTGCAGGATGAAAAGTTCCAGCACCAACTTCCATATCATAAGGCTGCTGCAAAACACAAGCTTGATTAGCCCAATATTCCTGTAGGGTAAGAATTAATTCTTGAAATGTCATAATTATTTAATATGTTTTTGTAAAATACGCAAAAACGCATCTGGATTTTTAATATGTGTCAATTCACCAGGGCGCGGAAAATAGAAATCTTGTAAACGCGATAACCAAAACCGCAACGCCGCAGCCCGTAACATAACTGGCCAAACTTCATTTTCAAGCGCATTCAAGCTTCTATATTCACCATAACCCTGAAATAAAGCATCCAAGCGTTTTGGCTCTAAACTGCCATCAGGCAAACTACACCAATCATTAACAGTAACGGCGACATCGTAAAGCAAGACATCATTACAAGCATAATAAAAATCTATAATGCCACACAAATTATCGCCATCAAATAGGGCATTATCACGGAATAAATCAGCATGAATTACTCCTTGCGGTAATGCCAAATTTTGATAATCAGCTTGAAACTCCAACTCAGCTCGCAACAAATCAGCCTCATCAGGCTTCATTTTCGGCAATACCCGCTCAGCAGTGATTTTCCACCAATGCGGCCCACGTCCATTGGGACGATAACTTGGAAAATCGGGACTAATAACATGAAAATGTCCCAAAGCACGCCCTATAGCATGACATTGCACCAATGTTGGCAATTCAACATCTTTACCTAATAAACGCTGCACTAAAGCGGCAGGTTTTGCATTTAATTGGCGTAAATAATGTCCGTTTTTATCAGCCACTGGGTGGGCACTAGGAATACCATGCTCAGCAAGATAAGCCATTAAATCAAGAAAATAAGACAGTTCATCAAAACTATGTTGTTCAAATAGAGTTAAAACAAACTCGCCCTTTTCTGTGGTAACAAAGTAATTAGTATTTTCTATACCAGCATTAATACCTTCATAAGCTACCAAATGCCCTAAATTATAATTAGATAAAAAATCTTCAAGCTGATATTGTTCAACAATGGTATAAACAGACATAAAAATTTTAGCGATTCGATAAATGTAAATGAATAAAATAGTTTATCATAATAATTACAGGCAAAAGGGTGAGTAAAAAAAAACCTGACAGGTTTTTAAAACCTGTAACTCGACTATCAAGTTTTTTTTGCTTGACAAAATTTACTCAATATTTATTTAAATAAATTAATGATTTATTATCTAAAAAAGCTACTCAAGTAGTGAATAGCGTTAGTATTTTTTTTTAATTAACTACAGGGATGAGTTATAAGAATGGATAAGGCAAAAATCTAAGTATTTTTATCCGCTTTTATAACTCATCCCTGTAGTTATTGAAAAAACTTAATATAAATAATTGATTTTATTAAATATAAATCCTTATTAACAAATCAAGCAAAAAAAACTTGATAGTCGAGTGTAAGGTTTAGCTTAATTTAATGGCAGTGACGCTGGAGCGTGGGAACAAGAGTATCTCTCGTTCCCACGCTAGAGCGTACTCCTTTATACATAAGTTTTTAAATAATTGATTTAATTGCGTTTCATTATGAAACGCTTCACTGGGCAACCACAAGGAATTGCCCCTACAAACAATGATGTAGGGGCAATCGGTTACCCTTTATAAGAGAGTGCGCTAGAGCGTGGGAACGAGAGTGATATAATATTAAATAGTGACGTATTATTAGGAACTAAAACAATGTTTCAACAACTCGAAAACTCACTTGATAAAAATGGGTTTGCTATTGTTCCATCCGTTTTTAGTGAAAGCGAAATCAGTGAACTAATCAGCGTAGTGAATCCTATGCTCAAAAACTGTCCAGCAGCAGGGATTAGGGGAATTTCTCAAAAGTTGCCAACCGCTTTATCAAATTCTCCTAGAATTTTAAAATTGGTAACCCCGATTTTGGGCGCAGAAGCTAGATTAGTTCGCTCAATCCTTTTCAATAAAAGCCCTAAAGTCAATTGGAAGGTAACTTGGCACCAAGACCTTTCTATAGCTGTCGCTAAAAAGGAAAATGTTGATGGCTTCAATGCGTGGTCAATAAAGGAAGGGGTTGTGCATGTGCAACCTCCTGTATCTATCTTGGAAAAAATGTTAACAGTTCGTATTCACTTAGATGCTGCTAATGAATCTAATGGAGCTTTATGGGTATCGAGTGGTAGTCACCGTTTTGGACGAATACCTGCTGCACAAGCTGCCTCTGTCGCCAGAAAAAACGGAGAATTTTTGTGTTCAGTACAAGCTGGTGATGTTCTATTGTTTCGCCCCTTGTTATTACATTCTTCGCGCAAGGTTTCATCGTCCAACAATCGGCGCATTATTCACCTAGAATTTTCTTCAGCAAAATTACCAGCTTCACTGGAATGGAATGAATAATTATAACACTAACTTTAATTAAAATAGGAACTTATAAAATGACAAATTTTTCAGAAATGCCTGATAAAAACGGATATTTTGGTGAGTATGGTGGGCAAATTTTGCCACCAGAACTGGTAACAATCATGAATGAGATTAATGATGCCTATGATAAAGTCATTCAAATGGAGTCTTTTCAAAAGGAATTGCAGCAACTTTATGCAGATTATGTTGGTCGTCCTAGCCCTCTTTATTTTGCGAAACGCTTAAGTAATGAGATTGGTGGGGCTAAGATTTTTTTCAAGCGCGAGGATTTGAATCACACTGGTGCTCATAAAATTAACCATTGTCTTGGCGAAGCTTTATTAGCCAAATATATGGGAAAAACTAAGGTTCTGGCAGAAACTGGGGCTGGACAGCATGGTGTAGCATTAGCTACGGCTTGTGCATTAGTTGACATTGAGTGTGAAATTCACATGGGTGAAATCGATATTGAAAAAGAACACCCTAATGTTACTAAAATGAAAATCTTAGGTTGTAATCTCATTCCAGTATCTCGCGGAACTAGAACACTAAAGGATGCTGTTGATAGTGCTTTTGAAGAATACTTAAAAGACCCAGTGAACTATTTTTATGCAATAGGTTCAGTTGTTGGACCACACCCATTTCCAAAAATGGTGCGCGATTTTCAAAGCATAGTTGGCAAAGAGGCTAAAGAACAAATCTTAGCCAAAGAAAACCGATTACCTGATGTACTAGTTGCTTGTGTTGGTGGAGGCTCTAATGCTATGGGCTTATTTACAGCATTCTTGGATGATGAATCGGTTAAAATGATTGGTGTAGAACCAGCAGGAAAAGGTTTGGAAACGGCTGAACATGCAGCGACACTGACTTTAGGAACTAAAGGTGGACTTCATGGATTCAAATGCTACATCTTACAAGATCAGCAAGGTCAGCCTTTACCAGTTTACTCTATAGCTTCAGGCTTGGATTATCCTGGTGTTGGGCCACAGCATTGTTATCTAAAGGATATAAAACGTGTTGTTTATGAAACGATTGATGATAAAGAATGTCTGGATGCCTTTATGCTGACATCTCGTTTGGAAGGAATTATTCCAGCATTAGAAAGTTCACATGCGATTGCCTATGCGATGAAACTTGCCAAAAATATGTCAAAAGAAAAGATTATACTGGTTAATCTTTCAGGGCGTGGAGATAAGGATGCGGATTTTGTAGCGAATTATTTATCGCTAAACATTTAAATTCTAGCATGGAGTGCAAGCTTACCTTGAACTCCAATATCGAATCGATTATTCGTCGGAGTGCAAGGTTACCTTGCACTCCTATCAATATAAGATTTTAAAAGACTATCAAGGGGCGTTGCCCCAAGCTGGTATATAGCAGCACTACCCGTTTGTATAAAATACAGCGATTAAACCTGCCAGGTTTTAAAAACCTGGCAGGTTTGTACTGAACTAAATCGGGTAACGCTATATCTAGCCCTTTCAAGGCTAAAATCAAGTAATGAGCCAGTATAGGCTATAATATTATTCCATCCAATCTTCAAATTGAAGCTCATTCCAAAGACCTTGAATAATCTTAAAAATACTATCGTGCGAAACAAGCAACGCTAATTTCTGAGTAACTTTTTCATTAATCCCAATTCGTATTACAATTCCCGTATCTAAAAGGTACTTTTTCATTCTTCTTTCAAAGATTTTTGGTATCGGTATTCAAAAGATTCATCCATTCATTCACGAAATTCTTTTGAAGCTTGCCCAAAGATTTCTGAAACTTCTGGAGTCATCACTGTTTTAAATCGCTCTACCATCTTTGTATAGTTTTTCTTTTTCTTCACTGGATTTGTGAGAAGGTTTGGATTTTCGTCTATCGCTTTTTGGAGAAAATGTTGGAGATTTCTTCGAGATTGTTCGGTTATAGAAATTCCATCAGGAACCTCAATCTCAAAGCTATTTATGAGAACGTGCTGTGTTTTTACTTTTTCTAGTGTTGGCATAGTTATAAATAAATATTTTTATATGAAACACATATGTATTTTTTATCAAAGTGCAAGCTTACCTTGCACGGTTCAAGGTAACCTTGAACTCCAACATCGAATCAAGTCGTCGGAGTGCAAGCTTACCTTGCACTCCTATCAATATAAGATTTTAAGAGCTATTGGAAATCTGGTAGCATGATTTAATAATTTTTTGTTACTATATTCAATAATCTTTTTCTTTTCGAGTAAATAAATGCTAAAAAACTTACTAATTTTACTAATTGTTATTAATTTCTCACCCTTAGCATGGGCTAAGAATATTCATTATGGGCTTGATGTCACAATCGATACTCAAAATCAAAAATTGACTGGTACTGCCAGTATAACTGCCACTGAAGAGCGAACTCTGAACTTTTTTGTGGCAAATTTCTCTAAGTTGACTGTTAATGAGAAGACAATTACTCCTAAACAAGGCTATATAACGCTGCCGATTCAATCAGGGCAAAAACTTGTCATCAATTATGAGCTGATTTTAAATAATGAAAATACTCATTTTATTGATCAAAATAATGTCTTTTTGACTGGGCGATGGTATCCACAACTTGATGAACTAGTCGAATATCAGCTATCTGTTACCTTACCAAATGGCTTTATTGCTACTTCTGAGGCGGATTCAGTTGATGTGCGAAAAACTAAAACCAGTTCGCGTTTTACTTTTCAATTTAACCATCCATTGGATTCCTTAAATTTAGCCGCTTCTAAGAATTACATTGTAAAAACTGATAGTTACAAATCTATAAAGATCGAAGCCTATTTTTTTCAAGAAGATGCCATTTTAGCTGATACTTATATGAAATATAGCAAAAAATATTTGGCAATGTATGAAAATATGCTCACCCCATATCCTTATAAACGCTTTGCCATTGTAGAAAATATTCTCCCTACTGGTTTTGGAATGCCAAGCTATACTTTATTAGGACGCGCTGTGGTGCATTTACCTTTTATTGTCAAAACCTCGCTAGGGCATGAAATTTTACATGAATGGTTTGGAAACTCAGTTTTTGTTGATTATGAACAGGGGAACTGGGCAGAAGGTATTACTAATTACCTAGCTGATCAACATTACGCAGCTATGCGTGGTGAAGGAAAAGCGTATCGTAAACAAATCATGGTGGATTATAACGCTTATGTGAATAATAATCATGCTATGTCAGTGAAAAGTTTTAAATTGCGCCACAATCCAGCGCAGCGAGTTATTGGTTATGGTAAAACCGCTATGATTTTTCACATGTTAAGGAAACAATTTGGCGATAAGGCATTTTTTGCCGCATGGCGTGATTTTATTCAAACTTATTCATTTCGCCTCGCAGCTTGGAATGAAATACAAAAGACTTTTGAAACCGTAACTGGAAAAAATTTAGCTAACTATTTTTCCCAATGGCTAAATCGCACCGATATTCCTCAGATTACGGCTGAAAATGTTGAACTGCAAGTCATACAAGGTAAACTCTTGCTTACTTTCACTCTAGTGCAACATAATGCTCCGTATCAGTTACAATTGCCGATTACAATTTATACTAATGAAAATAAAACCCAACAACTTATTGAAATAACAAGCAAAAGACAACAGATAACTCTGACATTAGATGAACCGCCCACCAAAGTAGTTATTGATGAAAACTACGACATTATGCGCCAATTAGCACCAAATTCCACCAACATTAGCTGGAATTATGGGCAAGCAAAATCTTCTTATTGTAGTTCCTCCTAAACAACAACAATTATATCAAACTCTTATAGAGGCTTTAGGTGTTAATACTACTTCTATTATTACGCCACAACAAATTAAGTTTACACAACTAAAAGATAGTTCCTTAATTATTGCGGGTTTTGATACCCCAATAGTGAGCATGTTATTTGGTAAACAAACAGTTCCAAAAGATGGAGTGCAGATAGCAGTTCATAAAAATCCGTATAATCAACAGCAATTTCTTGCTTTATTACATGCAAAAAATGCTAATGAAATTAAAGCAGTAACACACAAATTATCTCATTACGGAAAATACAGTATTTTAGGATTTAGCAATGGCAAAAATACTCGAAAAGTCATTACTGAATCAAATTATGGTATTTCTATTTTTACCCGCTCCGATACTCGCGCACTGGAACTTAGGCAAATAACCAGACTAAACGACATTATTCCAAAAATTCAAGACAATCAGATAATTTATCTTGGCGAACAACACAACCAATTTTCACATCATATTAATCAATTAATGGTGATCAAAAAACTTCACCAAGCGGGATATAAACTTGCGGTAGGCATGGAAATGTTCCAAGTACCTTATCAACAAGTTCTAAATGATTACATAACAGGAAAAATTGATGAAACAACTTTTCTAAAACAATCAAACTATTTCAATAATTGGCGTTTCGACTACAATTTGTATAAACCGATTATAGATTATGTAAAAACTACCGCCATTCCACTGATAGCCCTCAATATTGATAAACCCATAATTGACAAAGTAGCTCGTAAAGGCATTCACAGCTTAACCGCAGCCGAAAAGCAACAATTGCCAAGCGAACTAGACTTATCCAATAACACCTATCGAGAAAATTTATACCAAGTTTTTCTGCAACATAAAAACACGTTTCCACATAGGAAATTTGAATACTTTTTACAAAGCCAAGCGATTTGGGATGAAAAAATGGCAGAATCTGCCCAAAAATTTCTGCTCAAAAACCCTGACACTAAATTAATAATTTTAGCTGGCAACGGACATTTGAGATACAAATATGGCATTCCCAATTGTTTATATAGACGTAACCATTACCCATTTAGCGTCATTCTACAAGATGACTACCTAGATGAAACTATTGGCGATTATGTACTATTGACGGATTCAATTAAAGGCAAACTTGCCCCAAAAATTGGAGTAATGATAGAAGAAAAGAACCAACAAGTTATTATTATGGGGGTTAGTCATAAGACTCCAGCAGAAAAAGCTGGCTTAAAAAAGAAAGACATTATAATTCAATTAGCTGGACAAAAAATAAAATCAATTGCGGATTTAAAATTAGTTCTATTTAACACTGACAAGGGGAATACGTTGACAATCCAAGTAATGAGAGACGGAAAACAACTGAATTTGGATTTGACGCTGTTTTAATTTATCACTCCTAACCAGTAGGAATTCTTAATAGAGTTGTTGCCAAATAATTTGCACCCATTGTCTGAACCTTGATTTTCAGGGATTTAAAGGATTTACAGGATTGGGTTAGAACCGATTGATTAAACAATCCTTATAATCCTTATAATCCTTTGTAATCAAGGTTCAGACAATGGAATTTGCACCCATTGTCTGAACCTTGATTTTCAGGGATTTAAAGGATTTACAGGATTGG
>JALWSU010000142.1 GCA_026993485.1 Thiotrichaceae bacterium
GCCATCTTCTTGCCCATTTGTAATGGTATTAACATTATAAAAACGAGCCACAATGTTGAGTTTCTCCATAGGCGAATAAGCCGCTCGAAATTCATGACCTTTCATATCACTACCGCGTGTTTCTCCTGCTTTACCCCAACGTACCCAGTCATCTTGGGCATAAGCTGAATTGACTGCGTATTTTTCAATATGTGCGTAGTAATAGCCTAAGAGCCAATCACCTTTGTTTTTCAATTTTCCAAGCTTCAGAGAAATAACGTAACCATCCCTCTCATCACGATTAGCAATCGTAGTTGCATAATCTTTGTCGTTGTGCATCCAATCAAGCCCTACTGTTAATGGCAAAGCACCAGCTTTAAATTTTCCTTGCAAACTACCAACCCAAACGGTGTAATCTATTTTGCCAGTGTTATTTAACAACAAGTCTCCTTTATTAAGAGCATCAATGACATCAGGATCATCAGGATTAGCATCAAAAACTAAGGCACCAGCAGAGGCTGTGAATTTATTACCACCTACCTTTGTAGATAAGAATAATTGCCCAAGTCCTAAATTACCACCAAAAGCTTGCATACCTACTGGCAAACTAAAATAACCAGTATTTAAACCAAATTGAGTTTCACCAAATTTCATTTTATAACCCGCAGCAATACCTGCTGGAGTAACGTCATCATCCCAAAACATCTCATTTTGTTTCCAAAACGGGATACTATTTCTACCAACCCAACCCCAAAGTCCATTATATTTTGCCTTTAAAAACCACTTATCGAAATTGAGTTGTGCAGCTCCAGTATCCTGATTATCAAAATCTACTATAGTAATATGAGGAGATTGTGCGCTACGATCAGAACCAGTACGAAGACGAACACCATAAGTAAAATACTCGTTAGGCTTATAGTTCAAACCAACACGAGCGCGAATACGGGCGCGATTCCGATCAGTTCTCTCTTTACCACTTGACTTATGTGAAGCCCAATCAGCCTCAAAACGCAAACGAAAATCCCCATAAAAACTAAATTTATCACTTGAAAACATATCAGCTTGAACGCTGAGTGGAGCAATTACTGCTCCAGTAGTTAAAATACTAGCCGTTAAAACTGGTAATGATACTTGTCTTAATCGGTTTACTATTTGATAAAACATGTTAGATTCTCTTATCTTATGAACAAATAATAGATTATAAATACTATTTATATACAAAAAGTATTGAAATTAAAATATCAAAATGTTATAAGTGCTGTCAACTTTTAAAAAAAATCATTCTTAATTACTACTTGATGTTACGCACTCTAGTTCAAAAGGGGCAACCGATTGCCCCTACATCGCGGTTTGTAGGGGCAATCCCTTGTGGTTGCCCTAGTTTCTGAAATGGAGTGCGTAACATCAGTTACTACTGATAAATGGCTAACAAACACATAGTAATAGAAACCCTATGCCATTTAACAACGACTGGTGATGAGATTGATCGTTGTTATGCTTCTCAGGCATTAGGTGTATTGGGAGATGCAAATGCAATACCAAGCTTAGTTCAGTGTTTGCGAGATGAAGATATAGATGTTTCAATTGATGCTGCTAAGGCTTTAGGGCGTATTGGAAACCCTGACGCTATTCCGCCACTTTTAGAATCCTTAAATTACGATCCCAATGGTGAAGTCAAAATCGCTATTGTCGAGGCTTTGGGTAAAATCGGTGGACAAGAGGTTATTCCACCTTTATTAGAAATT
>JALWSU010000143.1:0-686 GCA_026993485.1 Thiotrichaceae bacterium
GTTCCAAAAGATTTAATGCCAGAAGCAGTATTAACTGAACGATAGCTTGTGATTTGCTCTTGATTGTTTCCCCTTTTAAACACAAAATCTTTAAGCTTTTTATCAAAATAAAAATTGCCGTTAATTAATTGCTGAATTTGCTCCAGAAAATCAGTCAAAAAATTATCTTTCTCAAAAAATGTGGGCGAAAAATATTGTGAATTTTCTAGTTTAGAGATTAAATCTTTAAGATGTAAAGATACTTTGGGCTTGGATAATTGTTCTAAGCGTTGTACCTTATTGTCTTCGTTGATAATTTCAAGTAGCGTACTGGCAGAATTAACAATATCATACATTTGCAATAAGATAGGGGTTTCAATAAAAGTGACATCATTGAAAAAAACCTCATCATAAAATTCAAGCCCCGCAATTTGATTATTTTCTATTTCTATTTCAAAAATCTTGTTCATTCCCTCTTCAATTTGAATAAAAGATTTCAGAGGAGCGTGTTTAGGCGAGAGTTCAAAGTGAAATTCTGACACCAAAGCTTTTGTCAAAGCCCGTTTAATGACAGACTTTTTATCTTCCTTTTGGATGACAAGATGATTAAGTGCATCAAAATCCGAGTTAATCTTTTCAAGATGGATAGAATCAGAGTTAATATTATTCCAAATTTGCCGTTTTTTATCCAAAAGTAAGTTGAGTTC
>JALWSU010000143.1:696-1722 GCA_026993485.1 Thiotrichaceae bacterium
TATTTGAAAATATATAGATTCTATGATTTCCCGAACATGTTTTTTCTTATCTTCGTTTAAATCTTGTTCAAACCGACTCAAAGCTTTAATAATGGCAAACATAAGCTTACCTACGGTACTTTTACCAGTGTCATTTTCACCAGCAATCACCGTCAAGCCATTCAAGCATATTTGGGCATTTTTAATAATACCTACATTTTTAAGTGTTAGATTTAGCATAATATTAAAATTCAGTTTAATTGTCTGAATCAGACAAATAAAGGATAAAACCCCAGATTATCTTGACTTTTTGCCTTATCCTTTCTTAAATATAATCCTTGTAGTTATTGATTTTATTCCTTATTCCCACTACGCCGCAATAACTACAATAACTACAAGGATTGCTTTTAAGAAAGGATAAAACCCCAGTTCTATTTATGTTTTGTCTTATCCATTATTTGTCTGAACTGTGATTTTTTTTATTATTGGAGTGCAAGGTTACCTTGCACTTTGCCATTCTAACTTTTATGCAACATTCATAGTCTCGCTATTTGACTGCATTTCCTGAATATCAGTAAATTGCTTAATCCGGACTTCTCCATCTGGAAAATTAGCAATAATATCTAGTTTTCCACCCATCGCTTCTATATAACTGCGTAGTGTACTAATGTATATATCCGTGCCACGTTCTAACTGGGAAAGACTTGCAGGTTTCATAAATAGCAAATTTGCTAATTGCTCTTGGGATAAATGCCGAGCTTGTTGAAGTTCTTGAATGGGCATTTTAGCTAATGCACGCTGGACACGCACTTTGACACGTTCTTTTGCTTCTGTTGATCTGGCATTATGCAAATCAAGAAAATTCTTAGCCATAATTGATTCACCTTTTATTTAAATTTATTTTTGAATTAAGCCTTCTTGTTGCAATGCTTCTAAATGTTCTTGGTATAAGTTTTCTGCCAAAGGAATCTGTTTATGATACCATCTATTATCGCCAGTTTTGTTACCACCCAGCAATAATATTGCTGTCCTACAGGGATCAAAAGC